>JALZLY010000128.1 GCA_030858465.1 Deinococcota bacterium | reverse complement strand
GTGGTGGAGCGGCTGAAGGTGCGCTTCGCGGTTTCCGCCGCACGCTTAGGCGGCGCGGACGAACACGCCTGGGAAACCATCGGCGTCACCGCCATCAGCAGCGACCGGGTGGGGCTCGAGGGGCTCTTGCGCAAGGTCGAGGGATTCGTGGCCGCGCAGGGTGACTACCGGGTGACGGCGAGCAGCCTCGACATCGAACTGTGGGAGCCGTTAGCCTGAGATAGCTTCCGGCTTAATGCGGCTTCTGGTTCAACGCAGCTTACGGCCTGACACGCTTGCAAAATGCTGTAACTTCAAACGTGGATTATGGCCCCTATACAACTTTGGGGTAAGATGGCCCCTACACGGCAGTAACTAGACCGATCCGTTGGCTCCGAGGGGGAGACATGACAGGAAAAACGCCGGCAGACACACGGCCCGACACGCAGACCGAAACACGCGTCGTACCGCTCCTGCAAGACCACGCTGCGCACGGCGTTGCGGGGGTGGGGTGTGCTGGACACTAATACAGTGAGCACCCGGCTCGAGGCCCCCGCTCTGGCGACCGCCTTCACCTTTGCCACCGACTGGCTCGGCGTCTACGTCGACGAGGTCAACGCACTCAACGTCTATCCCGTCCCCGACGGCGATACCGGTACCAACATGCACCTCACCATGCAGTCGGTGCGGCGGCAGCTGGAGGGCGAGAAGCCCAAGACGATGGCCGGGTTCGCCCACGCGCTCGCCTACGGCTCGCTCCTGGGCGCGCGGGGCAACTCCGGGGTGATCTTGAGCCAGGTCTTAAAAGGCTTCGCCGACGCCGTCAAGGGGCGCCAGGACCTGGGCGCCGAGGAGGTGAGGGACGCGCTCGAGGCTGCTACGACGTGCTCCTACGCCGCCGTGATGAAGCCCGTCGAGGGCACCATCTTGACCGTCATGCGCCTTGCCGCCGAAGGCGCCAGAGAAGCCGCCTCGGCCGGGGCCCTGGACGCGCTCAAGGACGCCGTCAAGGCGGGACACCAGGCCCTGGAGAGGACCCCCGAGATGCTGCCGCTCCTCAAGCAGGCGGGCGTGGTGGACGCGGGCGGCTTGGGCCTCTTGCGCGTCTTGGAGGGCGTCGTCGCTCATTTCGAGGGCCGGGAGCTGCCGCCGCCGCCTCGGGTCACCGCGCGCGCTCAGGAGCAGTTCGAGGCCGACGAGTTCGGCTACTGCACCGAGTTCCTGATCTCGGGCGCGACCGCCTCGACGCAAGAGATCCAAGACGCCGTCCAGGAGTTTGGCGACTCGCTCCTGGTGGTGGGCGCCGAGGGCTACGTCAAGGGCCACATCCACACCGAGGAGCCCGAAAAGCTCCTGGCCCTGGTGGGCCGCTACGGCACCATGGTGCGCTCGAAGATCGAGGACATGAGCGAGCAGCACTCCGAGATCCTGGCGGGCGCCGACCTCGGCGAGGTCGCGCCGCCCCAGACCTCGCTGGTGGTAGTCAGCGCGGGCTACGGCGTCACCAAGGTCTTCCGCAGCCTGGGCGCGCGCGTGGTCGCGGGCGGCCAGACGAACAACCCGAGCGTCCAGGACATCGCCGACGCCGTGCGCAGCCTTGGTTCGAAGAACGTCATCGTCATGCCCAACAACAAGAACATCATCATGGCCGCCGAGCGGGTCGGCGAGATCGTCAGGGAGAAGACCATCTTCGTGCTGCCCACCCACAGCCTGGGCCAGGGCTTGGCGGCGGCGGTGCTCTTCAGCGAGGAGAGCGAGCCCGAGGAGCTGCTGGAGAGCATGCGCGAGGCCGCCGAGCACGCCCTCACCTTGGAGGTCACCAGCGCCAGCCGCGACGCCGAAATAGGGGGCGTCTCCGTCAAGGAAGGCGACTGCATCGGCCTGGTCGACGGCAAGCTGACGGCTCGAGCCGACACCCCCGAGAGCTGCCTCGTCAAGCTCCTGGAGAGCGCTGGCGACTATGAGATCGGCACGCTCTTCTACGGCCCGTCGGTGGACCAGGAGCGGGCGCAGGAGCTGCTGGCCGAGCTCGAGGAGCGCTTCGGTGGCTTGGAGCTCGAGCTCCACGCGGGCGGCCCCGAGCTCTACGCCTACCTGATGGCCTTGGAATAGTCGAGGAATAGTCTGTTGATGAACGTCCCCTGAAGGTCTTTTTTGCCCTGGCACACATACTGCCCTCCGGGGGGGTGCTAAGTTGACTCGAGGTTTGAAACAGCACGGCAGCTTTTGCCGACAGCAGCTCTAACAGCGGCTCTAACAGCGGCTCTATAGATAAATAGATTAAGGAGTGATATATGAGACGTCTTCTCTTTCCCAGCCTGACGGCGCTGGTCCTGGTGCTGGCGGCTTGCAGCGGCGAGCTGCTCGATCCTACGGTCACCGACGTTATCGTCAGCCCGCCCGAGAGCACGGTGGTAGTCGGTGCGACGGGCCGGCTCTCCGCCAACGTTATCGGTCCCGGCAGCCCTTCCCAGAGGGTCGAGTGGTCGAGCAACAACAACTCGGTGGCGACGGTCAGCGCTACCGGCCTGGTGGAGGCTATCGCGCCGGGCGTGGCCGTGATCACCGCCATCAGCACCTTCGACCCCACCAAGTCGGGGACGGCGATAGTGAGGGTGACGGCCGCGGCGCCCCCTCCCCCGCCACCCGATCCCTGGACGAACGCGGTCCAAGTCACGGCCGTCGCGGACTCCGTCACGCCCATCCGCAGCAACGAGAGCGTGACCGGAACCTCTCCGGACTTCTATCGGATCCTCCTGCCCGCCAGCCTGAGCCAGCCGCTCGTCTATGTCGAGCTGGCCAACGTCATAGGCGGCGACGCGGTCGTCGAAGTGTTCAGCGCGGCCGCGCCGCGGGAGTCGGTCTACGCCAGCCGCAGCGCGGCCTGGTTCGGGCTGAGCGACAACGTCCTCACGCTCGAGGAGGATGAGTTTGAAACTGCTCAGATTGTGGACGTGTCCTGCCGCGGCCCCTGCATCATCCTCGAGCGCGAGCGGCCCGGCCAGGAGGTCAACCTTTACGTCAGGGTCAGCGCCGTGGGCGCGGGGACGGTTCGCTACAACCTCCACGTCTACGACGATCCCTATCAGGACCCGGGCGAGCCCGACGTCAGCGATTGCCAGGGTTTCGCGGGCGTCCAGGCGGCCTCTCTGCCGCTGTCGGTGTTCGAGCCGGTGTTCGCGGCGATCGGCCCCGGCACCGCGGCTACGGCGACGAAGGGCGAGGTGACGCCTTCGTCCATCATCGTCGAGCCGGTGCCCGAGCAGCGCTACCGGGCGGCGCTCGAGACCTTTGGCGACCGCGACTGTTACGAGGTCGGCCAGCCCGTCAGCCGGGTGGCGCTGGCGCGAGCCACCGCCAACTTGGACATCAACATCCGGGCCGACATCTACAGCGTAAGCACCGGGCAGCTGGTCGACACGCTGTTGGTGGAGCGGGGACGGCAGGAGGACGTTTCCGGCCCTCTGGGCAATATCCGCGTCCGGGTCGTCGTCTACTCCTCCAACGACCGCGCGGGCCCCTCCGCCACCTCCAACTACGAACTCTTCTTTCCCGCCAACTGACTCTTCTTTCCCACCAACTGAACGTGCTTTTGCTCGAGGGCGGCCTCCGGGCCGCTCTCTTTATGCTTTACGCGGGTTATGAACGCGGGCGGGGCAGCTTCCTCATCCGCGTTTAAGCTGGAGGGCTAGACTCGAGTATGCTCACGCGCACCCTCACGATTCTGCTGGCGTCGCTCGTCTTGAGCCTGGCCGCCGCGCAGCGCTGCCTGCCCGAACTCAGCGCCGACGCCACGCCGGGAGACCTCGCCGCAACGGCCTCGGCCGAGGACGCGGCTATGTACCTGCGCCGCGCCGTCGAACTCTTGGAGCCCGCCCTGCCCGTCCTCATGGGCGGGCCCGACACCCACGGCCTGGTACCGGGCGAGCCCGGCTTCGACGACGCTCTCTACCTGGCGTCGCGCCTGCTCCTGCCCGCCTCGTGGGCTCCCGGCGAACTCGGCGAGGTCGTCTGGGCGGACATGCTGCAAGGCGTGGCGGCAATGTACGCTGTCGTGGCGCCCGCTCCCTCGGGGCTCAGCCGGGGCGAACTCATCCGCGACCTGTCCCTGCTCATCGACCGGGCGGTGCCGACGCTTGACCCCGTCGTGCTCATCGCGGCCTCGGGCAGCGATCCCAGTCGCATCGGCTTTCTGGCGATCATCCGCAACGACTCGGTCTACCCCCGGCTCATCGTGATGCGGCCGCCCGCGGGGGCCTTCGACCTGAGCCGCGGGCCAGCGCCCGTCCTGCCCGCCTTGGAGACCTGCGCCATGCCGCTCGAGCGTTTCATCTCGGCTCGAGAGGAGACGGCGACGAGGCTCTACCTCGCCAACAGCGAGGCGCGGATGGTGGTCGTGGACATCAGCAGCTCGCCGCAGTTCGCGCCGCACTGGGTAGAAGCGGGCGAGGAGCTCGACTACCTGCGCCTGGCCCACCCCTACACCGCCTCCCTGGACCGTTTCTCGGTCGTCTTCGTGGGGCCGGGGCCGGCCATGACTACGGTGCTGCGGATCATCCCGCAGCTCCGCACCAACATGAGCCCGCGCGAGATCGTGCAGTTCGTCCTGGACCGGTAAGCCCCTAGCCCTCACACCCCCAGCGCCTCGTTGATCTCGCGCCGCATGGCGAGCGCGGCCCCCCTCGCCGCCTGGGCGAAGTCGTCGCCCGCCGAGACGTAGGTGAGCCCCCGGCTGGCGTTCACCACCGCGCCGAGCCCCTCGCCGTCAAAGGCCGCGACCACGTCTTGCGCCCCCGCGCCCTGGGCGCCGTAGCCCGGCACCAACAAGAGGCTGTGCGGCATTCTCTCGCGCAGGGCGGCCAGCTCGGCGGGATAGGTCGCGCCGACCACGGCGCCCACCGGCGAGTAGCCGCTCACGCCCAGGTGATGCTCGCCCCAAAGCTCGACGAGGTCGGCGACGCACTCGTAGACCTTGCGCCCGTCCTCGGTGACGAGGTCCTGAAGGTCGCTACCCGACGGGTTCGAGGTCTTGACCAGAACGAACAGTCCCCGACCGTTGGCGGCAGCGTAGTCTAAAAAGGCCGCCACGCCGTCGCTGCCCAGGTAGGGATTGACGGTGAGCGCGTCGCAGGCGAAGACGCCGCCAGTCAGATAGGCCCGGGCGTAGGCCTCGGCGCTGATGTCGATGTCGCCGCGCTTGGCGTCCAAGACGACCGGGACGTTCCGGCCGCGGATGTCGGCGAGAAGCTGCGCCATGGCGATGATGCCGGGCACGCCCAGAGCCTCGAAAAAGGCCGCCTGCGGCTTGTAGCAGGCCACCACGTCCTGCGTCGCTTCGATGATCGCCTGGAAGTAGAAGACCACGGCCTTGGCGACCTGCGCCGGGTCGCCGCCGAAGCGGTCGGGGTGGGTGAGCGGGTGAGCTAAAGGCCTGGGGTCGATGCCCAGGCAGACCCTCGAGTTCGTCGCTTTGACGCGCTCGGTGAGGCGTTCGGCAAAGGGTTGGGACATGGCTCTATGCTGACATGTTTGGGCTGAGAGGTCCGTTTTTTGTAGTTGCAGTTTTTGTAGTTGCAGTTTTTGTAGTTGCAGTGTCGGCGCAGCCTCGAGCGTCAGGGGGTTGCTTGTGCTGCTTCCTCGTCAGGTAGCTTATCGACCAACTCGTCGAGGTGCGCTTGCAGCCGACCGCTTTTGATTTTGAGCTCGACGATGTAGGCATAAAGTTCACCCTCGAGGTTGGGTTGGGGTTTGCCCTATTCGTCGGCGATCTTTTGGTGATGTTCGGCGGTCCGCGCTTCGAGACTGGCGAGCCGTTTGCGAAGCTGCTTGTTTCTGCCCACGGTGCAGCCTATCCGACACGACGGCCGCTTGTGAAGGGTGCTAGACTCGTCCCTGGTGAGATGCTCATGTCGCTACTGAAAAAACCCCCCGCCGTGCTCGCGCTCGAGGACGGCACCGTCTACTACGGCTACGCCTTTGGCTATAGGGGCGAGACGGTCGGCGAGATTGTTTTTAACACTTCGATGACGGGCTACCAGGAGATCCTGACCGACCCCTCCTACCACGGGCAGATCGTCACCATGACCTATCCGCACATCGGCAACTACGGGGTGAGCGTCTACGACATGGAGTCGAACAAGCCCTTCGCGCGCGGCTTCATCGTCCGCGAGTTCTCGCGCGTCGCTTCGAACCACCGCTCCAACCAGGACCTGCGGAGCTTCATGGAGGGGCACGGCATCGTCGGCATCGAGGGCATCGACACCCGCGCCCTTACCCGCAGGCTCAGAACGGGCGGCGTGGTCAAGGGTGTCATCCATCACGGCGAGACCGACGACGAAAAGGAGGCCGAGCTGGTCGAGCAGGCCAGGGAGCACGAGGACATCGACGGGCGCGATATGACGCCCGAGGTCACCACGCCGCTGCCCTACGCTCGGCCGACCTTCAAGGACTGTCCGCGTGTCGTCGTCATCGACTTCGGCATCAAGCACTCTATAGTCTACAAGCTCGAGCAGGCCGGCGCCGAGGTGATCGTGGTGCCCGCGCAGACGACGCCCGCGCAGATCATGGCCCTAGACCCTTACGGCCTGGTGCTCAGCAACGGCCCCGGCGACCCGGACGGCCCCAAGTACGCCCACGACACCGTCTGGCAGATGCTCGGGCTCTTGCCGACCTACGGCATCTGCATGGGCCACCAGCTCCTGGGTCTGGCGGTCGGCGGCAAGACCTACAAGCTCAAGCACGGCCACCACGGCGCCAACACCCCGGTCAAGAACCTGGTGACCGGCGAGGTCGAGATAACCTCCCAAAACCACAACTACGCGGTCGACATCGGCTCGATCCCCGGCAGCCAGTTTCAGGCAACCCATCTCAACTTGAATGACGGTACCCTGGAGGGCATGGCCCATATCCGCTACCCGGTCTTCAGCGTGCAGTACCACCCCGAGGCCAGCCCCGGCCCGCACGACGCCACCTACCTCTTCAAGCGCTTTATCGAGGAGGTCAACGCCTTTGAGGGCGCCACCGCGATGCCGGCGGTCAAGGCCTACCAGGATTTCTGAAGGAGAGAAGGTGTGGAAAAGGTACGCGAACATACGCTCATTGCCAAGATTCGGGATTTGCCTCAGGAAAAAATTGCCGAAGTCGAGGACTTCGTGGATTTCCTGAGGCAACGTTCTGTCGATACCAAGTTGACCACAGCGGCCACCCGACTTTCGGAAGCAGCGTTTCAAAAGATCTGGGACAATCCCGACGATGCTGCGTATGACGAATTATAAGTTCGGCGATATCGTTCTGGTTCCGTTTCCCTTCACCGACCAGAGCACCGGAAAAAAGCGTCCGGCAGTGGTGATAAGTTCCGACCGCTATCACCGCCAACGCACAGACCTCATCCTCATGGCCGTCTCGAGCCAACTGTCCGCCAAGGTGGCGGGGGACGTTTCCATCGCCAAGTGGACAGAGGCCGGCCTCATCAAAGCGTCCGTGTTCAAACCAATCCTGACGACGGTAGAGCGCAAGTTGATCATCCGCACCTTGGGCCAGCTACAAGATGAGGACGTAAAGAGACTGAAAGAGGCGCTGGACGAGATTCTCGGCTAATCGTCAGAGGTACAAGTTGACGCCCAGCGACAGGTGCGGAAGGTAGAAGAAGCCGATGAAGGGAAGGGAGTCATAAAAGAGCGTCGCACCCGCCTCCAGCACCAGGCTGGTGTCGCCAAAGCGGTAGTCCGCGCCTACGAACCCACTGGCGCCGAAAAAGATGTCCAGGTAGCGGTCCCTAAGAAAATAGACGGCCAGGCGCGGGCCCGCACCCAGGTAGCCGCCCAACCCTTGTCCCGCGGAGAAACGCCACAGCGCGGCGGGCGCGATCTCGAACGCGAGTGGCGGGCGACAGTCGGTGTCGGGAACGGCGGGGCAGACGGTGGCGACGTAGGCGAGGTAGCTCAGCTCGAGCCTGGCGTCGAGCCCGTCTGCAAGAAGATCGTGTGCACCAACGCGCGCCTGAACGCCGCCGTAAAGAAGATGGTACGTCCCGGAAACGCCGAACCAGCTTGTCGCCCCTTCCGTCTCAGCTTGAGCAGCGACGGGGCCGAAGTTTGCGAGCGCCACCAAGCCCATGAGCAAGACGTAGCGTTTTATTCGCGCCTCCTAGTGGGTTGTCACCCCACCCTAGCACACATCACCTTGGCGGCCCTGCGCTGGACCTTGCGCTCAGTTCACGCTCCGCACCGGATCGACCTTGGCCCTTCGCTCCCTCACGAACAGGTAAGCTCCCAAGCCGAGCGGTCCGGCGAAGAGCGTCAAGAGCAAGAATACTTCCGGCTTGACGCCCCAGTACTTGGCGTCGCGAAAGATCCACACGCCGCTAAACAGGTTCAGGGTCATGAGGTGAGCCCAGACGGCGGCCACACCCCAGCGCCCGCTCAGGGTCGCCTGCACGCCCGCGTAGGATAGGTCCAGGCCCGCCCCGGTCGCGAGGGTGCCGAGCAGGGCGAGCGCGTACAGGCCGCAGAGCGCGATGACCGGCCAGTAGCTCATCACCAGGCGCTGCGTCAGCGAGGCCTTGGGAAAGAGGAGCATGCTTACCCAGATGGGCAGGGGCAAGATGGTGACGAGGCTGAAGAGGACTTCGGGCATGGGGCCAGTCTATCCCATTCCTTTCGCGCTTCCGAGAACCTTCCGCCGCAAGCGTGGCTCGCCGAGATGTACTGCTGCAACTGCTCGATGAAGGTACTGGTGCGAAGTAGTTGGTGTCACTTGGTGTTTCGCACCACCCGCCCCGGGGTCGCTCCGCTATGCAGCCCGTCCGCGAGGACCCGCGCGCCGTTGACCCAGACATCGCGCACCCCGACCGAGAGCCGGTGCGACGCCTCGAAGGTGGCCCGGTCGAGAACCGTCGCGGGATCGAAGAGGACGACGTCGGCGGCCATGCCCCGGCGCAACAGTCCCCGGTCGCGCAAGCCCAAACGGTCGGCGACGGCCGAACTCATCTTGCGGACGGCGTCCTCGAGCGCTAGTACCCCCTCCTCGCGGACGTACTTGCCCAAGACCCGCGGATAGCTGCCGTAGGCCCGGGGGTGCGTCGGCCCCATCTCCTGGCCCCAGGCGGGGTCGTAGCCGCCGGCGTCGGTGGAGATCTTCATCCAGGGCTCCGTGAGTTGCCGCTTTAAGTTCTCCTCCGCCATCGAGAAGTAGATGGTGCTGATGCGCTGCTCTTCCGACATGAGCAGGTCGAACACCGCGTCCACCCAATGCTGCTTGCGCATGGCGGCGATCTCGGAGAGGCGCTTGCCAACCCAAGCCTGGTTCTCGGGCTTCTGGAAGCCGATGGGCATGACGATCTCGGGGCCGTCGCGGCTGGCCATCGCCTCCCAGGAGCCGTCGGGCTCCAAGACGGCTCCTCTGATCTTCTCGCGCACCGCGGGATCGCGCAGGTTCTCGAAGAGCCTGCCTTCCGCGGCCGCCCAGGGTGGCAGGACCGAGCTCAGACCCGTGCCCGAGGCGGGGTAGGGGTACATGTCGGCGCTCACGTCGAGCCCGGCCGCGCGGGCCTCGTTGATCATGGCGATCACCCGTGGCATCTTGTCCCAGTTGGCCTTGCCGGCGGCCTTGAGGTGATAGATCTCGACGGGCAGCTCTGCCCCCCGGCCGACGGCGAAGGCCTCCTCGAGGGCTCCGAATATCTCCTCGGCCTCGGAGCGGATGTGGCTGATGTAGAGGCCACTGTACTCGCTGACCACCTTGCAGACCTCGCTTATCTCGGGAGTAGCGGTGTAGGCGTCGGGGGGATAGATGAGCGCGTAGGCGACGCCGAAGGCGCCGTCCGCCATCGCCTCGGCCGTGAGGCGCTTCATCGCCCCCAGCTCGTCCTCCGTCGGCGCGCGCATGGCCATGCCCATGACGTGCTCGCGCAGGGTGCCGCCGGCCAAAAAGGAGCCGATGTTGGGCGACACGCCGCGCTCTACCATCGCCTCCAGCCAGTCGCCGAAGCGCGTCCAGCCACGAGCGCGCGCCACCCACTCGGGCAGGCGCCGGGCGTAGACCTCGAAGCCGATCGGCTCCTTGCGCTTGCCGCCAAAGGGCGCGGGCGTCCAGCCCTCGCCCATGATCTCGGTGGTGACGCCCTGAGTGATCTTCGAGAGGCTGCGGCCGTCCATCATCAGCGGCGCGATCGAGTGGCTCTGGATGTCGATGAAACCGGGGCAGACGACCAGGCCGGAGGCCTCGACGACTTCGGCGGCGCCCTCTCTCGGGATACGTCCGGCCGGGGCGACCGCGGCGATGAGGTCGCCAGAGAGCGCGACGTCGCCGTAGAACCAGGGGTTTCCCGTGCCGTCGACGACCCGGGCGCCCTGAATGAGCACGTCATAGCATGGCATGGTCTATTCTACAGCTCTAGCCACGGCACGCGAAGCCCCACATCTTAGCGGGGCTCGAGCCCTTGTCTTTGTGCTGTTCCAGCCGTTGCGACGCTAGCTTTCCTCGAGGGCGCTAGGCCACCGCAACGGCTTCAGCTTCCTTTTCGGCTAAGAAGCGCTCGACCGTCATGGCGGCGCGGGTGCCCGCGCCCACGCTGGTGCCGAGCTGGCGGTAGACATCGTCGGCGACGTCGCCCGCCGCGAAGATGCCGGGGGTGCTGGTGTAGATCTCGTCCTTCACCCTGACGTAGCCGTCGGGACGAAGCTCGAGCACGCCCGCCAGGTAGGCCGTGTTGGGGATGTGGCCGATATAGATGAACACGCCGTCGGTCTTCATGGCCGTTTCCTCGCCGGTGACCAGGTCGCGCAGCTTGACGCCGGTGACCACGCCGTCCCTGCCCATGACCTCCTCGACCACGCTGTTCCAGACCCAGTGCATCTTGGCGTTGCCAAAGGCGCGCTCCTGGGCGACCTTGTTGGCGCGGAGCTCGCTCCGGCGGTGAACGACCGTTACCCTGTCGGCGAACTTGGTCAGAAAGAGGCCCTCCTCGACGGCGGCGTCGCCGCCGCCGACCACCACCACCTCCTTGCCGCGGTAGAAGAAGCCGTCGCAGGTGGCGCAGGTCGACACGCCGCGGCCGTAGAACTCGTCCTCGCCGGGCACGCCGAGCCGGCGCGGGTTGGCGCCGGTGGCGACGATGACCGCGGGAGCTCGAAAGTCCTGGTCGTAGCCGCGCACCAAGAAGCCTTCCCCCGACCGTTCCAGGCTCTGCACCTCTTCCATGATTACCTTGGCGCCGAACTTCTCGGCCTGCCTGACCATCCTTTCGGAGAGTTCCGGACCGCTGATGGCGACGTCGAAGCCGGGGTAGTTCTCGACCTCCTCGGTCTGGGCGATCTGTCCGCCGGGCAGGCCCTTCTCGAGGATGACCGTCCTCAGCTGCGCCCGGCCGGCGTAGATGCCGGCGGTCAGGCCCGCCGGGCCACCCCCGATGATGACCACGTCCACCTCTTGCGCTTCTTGTTTGCGTGACGCCATGCCAGCCTCCATAGAGGTGACGATAGCACTCCCCTCCGCGGGCGCGCGTAGAACTGGATACCCGCGCCTCTCAGCACAAGCTCACGCCAAAGGGAGCGCCGCACTGCCTGGACGGAGGCGCGGCGCTCTTTTCTCATACCTTGTGGGGTTTGCCGACCTGCAAAGGTGTCGCTCTCGAGCCGGCTAGACTGTCCTTCGGCCCGTAACCAACTGGTAGACGAGCACGATGACGGCGATCACGAGAAGCAGGTGGATGAGATTGCCCGCTACTCTAAAGACGAAGCCGCCAAGTAGCCACAGAACGAGAAGGATGACGAAGATGGTCCAGAGCATGGTTACTTCCTTTCCGACACGGATTCTTTTGGCACCGATGTCGCGCAACGCCGAGAGCAAAGGCGGACATCTGGCGATGTGAGTTCATGTGCGTCCGTTACCTCGCTCTTCTCACGTTCTTTACATGTTAAGCCTAAACCCGGCTGGAAGTAAAGCGTGTAACATTTCTCAAATGATAGAGCTCAAACGAGCAGGGCTCAAACGACGGAGCTCAAACGACAGGGCAGCCCTTTGGGTGGCCGACGCCTGCACTCGCCCATCGTTCGTCGCGGGGCCCTGGGGCCACGGCGGCGGGCTCGAGCTCAGCGCTGGGCGAAGGCCTCGAGGCCCAGGGCGACGGCGGCCGCGATGGTGACCGCGTACAAGACGATGCTTAGGAGCGAGTAGAGGAGGAGCGCGCTCCGCTTCATGCCGAGCGCCCTTGCGGTCGCGGCGACGATCCAGACACCCACCCAGGGGGTGATGACGAGGATGAACCAGCTGCCGTAACGGTTGACGAGCCGCTCGAAACGTTCGGACCTGCGCCCTGTTAGCCAGTCGCCTATCTGCGGATGGCGCGCGAGCTTCTCGTAGGCGAAGACGATGAGCAAGACCGGGGTGAAGTTTCCCAGGGCCGGCCAGACGACCGCCGAGGTGTAGTCGAGGCCCATGGCGATGGCGGCGGGCACGGCCACGTAGATCTCGAAGAAGGGGAAAAACCCTAAAAACCACGCTGTTGCCGCCTTGCCCGTGTATTCCAGAACCCACGTCATGGTCTCACCTCACCGCCCAATCTTAAGGCTTGGGTAATGAGCAAGGTAAGCGGGTGTGGCGGTGCCCAACACGGTTTGGGAAGCTGGTAAGGTTTAAGTCCTGTTCCAGTGTTAAACTGTTGGCTATCTGCCTTCGTTTTCTGGTGAGAACTCCGGGCTTAAAAAGGAGCTGTTGATGAATCCACTGAGGTCTCGAGACTTTACCATTCCCTTCCACGAGATAGCCGCCGAGCACGTCGAGCCCGGCATCAAGGAGGCGCTCGCCGAGGCCGAGGCGTCCTTGACGGCGCTCGTTCAGGACCGCGGCCCCCGCTCTTACGCCAACACCATCGGCGCCCTGGACGAGCTGACCGAGTGCCTGGGCCGGGTCGTCACCGTCGCTCAGCACCTGACCTCGGTCATCAACACGCCCGAGCTGCGCGCCGCCTACAACGCCGTTCTGCCTGAGTTCTCGAGCTTTTTCGCCAAGCTGCCCTTGAACGAGGGCTTGTGGCGGGCGGTCAAGAGCTTTGCCGAGAGCGACGAGGCGGCGGCCTTGACGGGCGTGAGGAAGCGCCACCTCGACAAGACCGTCCAGGACTTCGTGCGCGCCGGAGCCGACCTGCCCGAGGAGGACAAGCGCCGCGCCGAAGCGATCAGCGTCGAACTGTCTCGCCTGCAGACCAAGTTCTCGGAAAACGTTTTGGACAGCAGCAACGCCTTCGAACTCGTCCTCAGCGATCCCGCCGACCTCGCCGGCCTGCCGCAGTCGGCTACCGATCAGGCCAGGGCGAGCGCCGAGGAGCGAGGCCAGGAGGGCTGGCGCTTCACCTTGCAGGCGCCCTCGCTCCTGCCGTTTTTGCAGTACGCCGACAATCGCGAGCTGCGCGAGAAGATGCACAGCGCCTTCGTCAACCGCGCGAGCGACGCCGCTTTCGACGGGGGCGCCTTCGACAACCGCCCGCTGATCGGCCGGATTCTGGCCTTGCGCCGCGAGCAGGCCGCGCTCTTGGGCTACCGGGACTTCGCCGACTACCGCCTCGAGGTCAACATGGTCGGCTCGGGCAAGGAGGCCGCCGACTTCGTGCGCGAGCTGACCGAGGGGACCAGGCCCTACTGGCAGGGGGAAGTGGCGGAGATTCTGGAGCACGCCCGCATGCTCGGCTTGGGCGACTTGAAGCCCTGGGACCTCGCCTACGTTACCGAAAAGTTGCGCCAGGCCCGCTACGCTTTCGACGAGGAGGCCTTGCGCCCCTATTTTCCCCTCGAGAGCGTGATGGCGGGCATGTTCGAGATCTGCCGCCGGCTCTTCGGCATCGAGGTGAAGGAGCGGCCCATGGGGGCGGTCTGGCATCCCGAGGTCACCTTCTACGACCTTTTCGGCGAGGACGGCGTCCACCTGGGCTCCTTTTACGCCGACTGGTTTCCGCGCGAGGAGAAGCGCGCCGGGGCCTGGATGAACGCCTTTATCACGGGCGGTCCGAGCGAGGACGACTTCGCGCCCCACCTGGGCCTGATGATCGGCAACTTCAGCCCTCCGGCGCAAGGCAAGCCCGCTCTCCTCACCCATAACGAGGTCCAGACCATCTTTCACGAGTTCGGCCACCTGCTGCACCACTGCGTTTCGCGCGTCGAGGTGCCGGGGCGGGCGGGCATCCATGTGGCCTGGGACTTCGTCGAGCTGCCCTCGCAGATCATGGAGAACTGGACCTGGGAAAGAGAGGCGCTCGATCTCTTCGCCCGCCACCATGACACGGGCGAGCCCATCCCGGACGACCTCTTCGAGCGGATGCGCGCCGCCAGGACCTTTGCGGCGGCGAGCTTGCAGATGCGCCAGCTCTCCTTTGGAACGGTGGACCTGGGCCTCCACATCGACTACGACCCGGCCGGGGACGGCGATCCGGAGAGCCGGCAAGGCGAGGTGACAGCCTACGCGCAAGAGCTTATGCGCGACTTCGCCGTCAAGCCCGAGTTCGCCGACAACAACTTCATCGCCGCCTTCAGCCACGTCTTCGCGGGCGGCTACGCGGCGAGCTACTACTCCTACAAGTGGTCGGAGGTCTTGGAGGCCGACGCCTTTAGCCGCTTCAAGGCCGAGGGCATTTTCAACCGCGAGACGGGTCGCGACTACCTGAACGCCATCCTCTCGAGGGGCGACTCCGCCGAGCCCGCCGAGCTCTTCCGCGAGTTTATGGGCAGAGACCCCGATCCCGCCGCGCTGTTGGCGCGAAACTTCGAGACGGTGATGGCGGGGCCGACGGCGGTCGCCGCGACCCCGGGGGTGCGCTGATGGCGAGGGGGCAGATGGCGAGGGGGCAGATGGCGAGGGGGCAGGTGGCGAGGCGCCGGGACATCCCCGAGGCGCAGCGCTGGAACGAAGCGAGCGTCTTTGCAAGCCCGCAGGATTGGGAGCGGGCCTTTGGCGAGGTCGGCGAGGCGCTCTCTAGCCTGGCGCGCTTCAAGGGGCGGCTGGGCGAAGGCCCCGAGAGGCTCGCGGACTGGCTCGAGGCCTCGCAGGACTTCGCGGGCGAACTCGGCAAGGTCTTCGTCTACGCCAGCATGCAGTACAGCTGCGACACCAGCGACAGCGCGGCATCGGCCCGCTTTGAACGGGCCAGGAGTCTCTACGCCCGCGCCGCGGCCGCCACCGCCTTCGCCGAGCCGGAGCTGCTCGAGATCGGCTTTGAGACGCTCCGCGCCTGGCTGGATGAGCCCCGGCTGGCGCCCTACGCCCACTACCTCGAGCGCCTAGAAGCCCG
>JALZLY010000127.1 GCA_030858465.1 Deinococcota bacterium | reverse complement strand
GCGCCTCGCGGAGCGCCTGCAAGGTGACGTGAACGGTGCGAACAGGCGTTTTCGCTTCGAGCGCGGCAACGTCTTCGACAACGACCCCGGCCGCGCGGTCTTCGTGGGTCACAGGAGGCTGTCCGACGCGCCCGAGCGCCCGAGCGAGCGGGTGGACGGCGTTCGTCAGGCCTTCACCTTCGGGGGCGGCAGGGGCATCGTCACCGTAGACGGCGTGCCGCTGCTCGAGGGCCAAAACTACAGCCGCGACGGCGCCCTCGTCCTCTTCGCCAGCCCACCGCCTCGAAACGCCAACCTGCGCCAGTACGCCGACTTTTTCGTGAGCAATCCGCCACAGGGTGACCTCCTCTTGGCCAAGCCGCCCGCCCCCGGCGCCGTCGTCTGGACGAGCCGCTACACCGTCTACGCGCGGCCGGGCTGCGGAGCCACCGTGCTCGAGTGCTTCTACGCCTTGCCCCAGCACCCCGCTCCTTTTCCCCATTGGATCGCCCAGCGCCTGCCGGCCTTTTTCCAGAAATATTCGCTGGCCGACGAGCGCCACGTCCTCCGGGCCAGCCTCTACACCGCCCTGGGCACCATGTCGGCCCTGGCCCTGGGCGGCGCCGTCGGCACCCTTCTGGCGGTGCTCTTCGTGCTCATCCGGCCGCTCGAGCGCACCTTGCTTCCCTGGGTGGTGGCCTCGCAGACGATCCCCATCATCGCGCTGGTGCCGGTCCTGCTGCTCATCCTCGGCAACTTCGGCATCACCATCCAGACCAGCCTCCTGCCGACGGCCTTGATCGGCGCCTACCTGACCTTTTTCCCCGTAGCGGTGGGAACGGTGAAGGGCCTGCGCTCGGTGGACCCGCTGGCTCTTGACCTGATGCGCTCCTACGCCGCGAGCCCGCTCCAGGTCTTCATGAAGGTGCGCTTTCCAGCGGCGGCGCCCTTCTTCTTCACCAGCCTCAAGCTGGGCGCGGCGGCGGCCTTAGTGGGCGCGCTCGTGGCCGAGACCGAGTCGAACAACCGCCGCGGCCTGGGCTACGCCATCCTCGGCCAAGTGCAGTCGGGCAACGTCGCCGACGTGTGGATTCTGCTCCTCGTCTCGGCGCTCCTGGGCATCCTGCTCGTCACCTTCGTCGGGCTGGTCCAGCGGACGCTGGCGCCCTGGGAGCGCGCGTGAAGCCCGCGCCGCTGCTCCTGGCGGTGGGCGTCGCCGCTCTTATGCTCGCCGCCTACGCCGCGCCCTTCGCGGTGGGGGTGAGCGGCTGGGGGGTGATCGGCCCGGCCGGGCTCGCCGTCACCGCCCTCGCGCTCGTGGCTGCGCTTTATGGCCGGGCGGCGGGCGCGTCGGCGCTCGCCGTACTCGGGCTCATAGGCGCGTTCCTGGCGGTGGCGGCGCTGGCGCCTCTGGGCGCGCCGGGGGCTTGGGGCTACTGGGCCTTGCTCTGGGGCCACCTCTTCATGAGCGTCCTGGCGGTCGGGCGCATCGGCCTGAGCGAGCGCGCGGACGGGAGAGGGAAGCATCTGCACGCGCTCTTGCCGCCCGCCGCCGTGCCCTTTCTCGGCCTGCTCGTCTGGGAAGGGCTGGTCGTCGGCCACCGCGTGCCCAGGGCCATCTTTCCGCGCGTCACCGACGTGTGGCAGGCGATTCTATCGTCCTGGCCGGTGCTCCTAAACGACGCCTACGTGACCTTCGTCAAGCAGGTGCTCGTCGGTTTTTCGCTGGGGCTCGTCGCGGGCGTGCTCGTCGGGGTGGCGGTGGCCGCCAGCCCCTTCCTGCGCCAGGGCCTCCTGCCTTTAGCGGCGGCCTTTGGGGCGGTGCCCATCGTCGGCCTGGCGCCCGTTCTGGGCCGGGCCTTCGGGGTGGACTGGGAGTCGAAGGCGGCGGTCGTCGTCATCATCACCTTTTTTCCGGTCGTTCTGAACACCGTGCAGGGGCTCACCCAGGTGGACCCGCTCAAGCTCGAGCTCCTGCGCGCCTACGCCGCGGGGCCGCGCGAGGTTTTCCTCAAGCTGCGGCTGCCGAGCGCGCTACCCTACCTCTTCAACGCGCTTAAATTAGCGGCGGTGCTGTCGGTCATCAGCGTCATCGTCGCCGAGTTCCTGATTCCCGGCCCGCCGACCGGCCTGGGCCAGCGCATCTCGCTGTCGGCCCGGCGCGGTGCCTACGACGTGGTCTTCGCCGCCATCTTCTTCGCCAGCGTCGTCTCGGTCCTGTTCTATTCCTTGGTGATGACCCTGGAGCGCCGGCTGACCTCCTGGCATGCCTCGTTTCGGGAAGGGGGGTGAATTGAAAATTGAAGATTAAAGATTGAAAATTGCGATAAGCGCACGACACCCAACCCCACACTCGGCCCGGTCTTTCACTTGGTTTTTCGTTTTGGAGAGGAATGTGATGAAAAAATTTGCTTTGGGATGCTGTCTGCTCTTGGGCCTCGCGCCCGCCGCCTTTGCCCAGGACATCCCGGTCTGCTTTCAGTCCAAGTGGTTTCCGCAGGCGCAGTTCGCAGGCTACTTCGTGGCGCAGGAAAAGGGCTTCTACGCCGAGGAGGGGCTCGAGGTCACCATCCTGGACGGCGGCAACGTCAACCCCTCGGTGCAGGTCGCTAGCGGCAACTGCGACTTCGGCACCGACTGGATCGCCAACATGCTGGTGCAGCGCGAGGCCGGGCTCGAGCTCATGCAGATCGCGCAGATCTTTCAGCGCTCGGGCTACCGGCTGGTCGCCCTGGCGGATTCCGGCATCGAGGAGTTCGGCGACTTAGCCGGACGGCGCGTCGGCGTCTGGGGCTTCGGCAACGAGTTCGCCGCCGAGGTCATCTTCGCCGCCCAGGACCTCTCCTCGAACCTCGACCCCACGGTCACCAACCCCGACGTGGACACCGTCGTCTACGCCTTTGATCCCGCCCTGGTCTTTCCCGACGAGGTCGAGGTGGCGAGCGCCATGACCTACAACGAGCTCAACCAGATCGTCGGCCTCGGCTACGGCCTGGGCACGCTCTCCGTCTTGGACCCCGCCGACATCGGCGCGGACCTCCTGGAGGACCTGATCTTCACCACGCCGAGCGTCCTGGCGACCGACGACTTCAGGGGCTCGGGGATGAGCGGCCGTGAGGTGGCCGAGCGCTTCCTGCGCGCCAGCATCCGCGGCTGGCAAGATGCGGTGAGCGACCGCGCCGAGGCCGTCGAGATCGTGCTCGCGTCCTGCGGCGACACCTGCGCGGGCTCGGGCGCGACGCAAAACCCTATCATCCACCAGAGCTGGCAGATGGACCGCGTGGCCGAGCTGGTCAGGCCCGAGGAGGGGACGGCCATCGGCGCCATCGACCGCGAGTCGTTCGAGCGCTCGGTGAATCTGCTCCTCGAGGTGGGGCTGATCAGTGAAGCCGTCGACTTTGACGAGGTGGTGGACGCATCCGTCTACGAGGCGGTGGCAGGAGAGTAGCAGGCAGCTTTGACCCCTGCTCGAGCGAAGCTCGAGCAATAGACAAAAAGGGCTACGCGAAAGGACGGTGAGAAGACGCGGGCCTTCTGGGACGGGACAGTGCGCGCCGGCAAAAAACCTTTGCAGCTCAAGGTCCGCAACATCAGCGGGGACGAGACGGTGCTGGACCTGAGCTGCTGAGAGAATCGGCAGCGATTGACGTTCTTGGTCAAGACGTTTAGACTAAAACCATGAAAACGCTTCAGCTTCACGAGGCTAAAGCGCGCCTCTCGGAACTCATCGACGCGGTGCAGCGCGGCGAGGAAGTGATTATCTCCCGCTACGGCAAGCCCGTCGCCAAGCTTGTCGGCCTGGGCGCCCCTGAGCAGCGCGAGTTGGGCTTTTATCCTATTCGCTTTGAAAGCGACCTGCTCGAGCCGACCGACGACGAGGTGCTACGCGCTTTCTACGGCGACGACAGCGGCAGCGAGTCCTAGCAGGGTGCGCTATCTGCTCGACACGCACGCGCTGGCCTGGGCGGTGAGCGACCCCGGACGCCTGAGTGATGAAGCGCGTGCGCTCCTCAGGAACCCCGGCAATGCTCTTTTGTTGAGTCCTGCAAGCATCTGGGAGATGAGCATCAAGCACCGCGCGGGCAAGTGGCCCGAGGTCGCGCCCTTTATGGACGAGGCGCACTACGCACGGTTTAGCCGTCGTCTCGGCGCTCGGGAACTCTGTATCAGCAGCGCGCACGCCCGGCTCGCAGGCGGTTTCAGCGTCGCGCACAAAGACCCCTTCGACCGCTTGCTGGCTGCCCAGTCGATGCTCGAGGGCGTCGCGCTCATCAGCAAGGACGCCGCGCTCGACGCTTTTCCCATTACCCGCTTGTGGTGAGCTTTGCCCAAAGGTGACACTGGTGGCGAACTCAAAAGCGGTGTTTTTGAGGGTTGACCGTAGAGTCACCACCCTCAGTTTTGAGGAGTCTTCGGGCAACTTTTCGATATTTATGGTGGCTTGCTCCGATTATTGATGTG
>JALZLY010000126.1 GCA_030858465.1 Deinococcota bacterium | reverse complement strand
GTCGTGCTCGACGTCACCGACGACACGCGGGTCTCCGAGGCCTTTGCCGAGGCCTGCGAACGCTTCGGTCCGGTCGATATCTTGGTCAACAACGCCGGGGCCGCCGAGAGCCTGCCCTTCGGACGTGCCGACGTGAACCAGCTCCGGCGCCTGCTCGAGGTCAACCTGGTGGGCACCTGGCTCTGCACCCAGGCCGCCCTGGAGGGGATGTCGGGCCGTCCCTGGGGGCGGGTGGTCAACGTCGCCAGCACCGCCGGGCTGCGGGGCTACGCCTATGTCAGCGCCTACTGCGCCGCCAAGCACGGCGTCGTCGGCCTGACCCGCTCGCTGGCCATGGAGCTCGCCAAGACTCGCGTCACCGTCAACGCCGTCTGCCCCGGCTACACCCGGACCGACCTGCTCGAGGGGGCGGTAGCGACCATCGTTGCCAAGACCGGGCGCTCGCGCGACGAGGCCCTGCGCGAGCTCGCCAGGAGCAACCCGCAGGGCCGGCTGACCGAGGCCGAGGAGGTCGCCCACGCCGTCCTCTGGCTGTGCCAGGAGGCGAGCCACGGCGTCACCGGCCAGAGCCTGGTGATCGCGGGCGGGGAGGTGACGGCGTGAGCGCGGGCGCAGGGACCCAGCCAGGAACGCCCGCGGCTGGGAGCGAGGAGGCAAGGAGCGAGGAGGCCCTGCGCCTGTGGCTGCGCATGCTGGGCGGCGTCAACCTCATCGAGGGCTGGTTGGGGGCGCTGCTGGGGGCGCTCGAGCCCGACTTCGTGCACACCCTCAGCCGGAATCTCAAGGAGCTGCGCGGCGCACTCAAAACCGCGACGGCTGAGGCCTCGTGAAGATCTTGCAACCGCCGGGCTGGCCCCGGCCCAAGGGCTACGCCAACGGTGTCGTCGCCTCGGGCCGCCTCGTCTTCGTGGCCGGGCAGATCGGCTGGGACGCCTCTAGCCGCGTCGTCAGCGACGACCTCGCGGCGCAGGTCCGCCAGGCTCTGGAAAACACCGTCGCGGTCCTGGCCGAGGCCGGTGCTAAGCCCGAGCACGTCACCCGCATGACCTGGTACATCCTTGACAGGGACGACTACAAGCGGCAGCAAGGGGCGATAGGAGCCGCCTACCGCGAGGTCATGGGCAGGCACTTCCCGGCGATGGCCGTCCTCGAGGTCAAGGGCCTGATGGAAGACGGCGCCAAGGTCGAGATCGAAACGACCGCCGTGGTGCCCGACGGTCAACCTTGAAGCGTCCAAACGTCCGGACGTTCCGGTATCCCTGACTCTTGGCGCGGCTCGTTACGCTCCGCCTGCATCCGCAGCATCGACCGTGCGAACTTTACTTGCTGTCGCTCTAAAGTGGCAGGCGGATTTACTTGTGATGCGGCCAAAGAGCACTTTTTCTGCGCAAGCCGCTCCGAATAGCACAGCATTGCCGTTGGGAACGGTTATAGAGACAACGGTAACTATTATAGAAATCTGTTATGCTCATCGCTGTGAGACAAATCAACATCAAAAACGACAGGGCGGCAAAGCTCCTCGACGACATCGTCAAGGCTACGGGTCAGGGTAAGACAGAGGCCGTCATCAGCGCCCTGGGACTTTACTTGAAGAGCTTGGGCGCCTCCAAGCGGGCCGAAGTCGCCACCGAACTCGCCCGCGAACGCCTCCACCCCACCATCGACCCTAAAGCGTTGGGTAGGGTGCCGAGCAAGAAGGAGCAAGAAGAGCTCCTGGGGATGTAGATGGTCGTCGACACCAGCGTCCTGCTGCACGTCGCGTTCGGAGAACCGGGCTGGCAGGCGAGCCTGCGCTGGCTCAGCAAGCAACCCAGCCTGCACTTCTCGGCGGTGTCCCTCGTCGAAGGCCACGCCGTCATCATGAGCCGAGGTCGGCGTGACCCCAAGGGAGCGGTGGACGACCTGCTCGATACCCTGGCGGTGGAGGTCGTGCCCTTCGACGCTCAGCAGGCGGTCTTGGCCCGTGAGGCTTACAGCCGCTACGGCAAGGGACAGGGGCACAGGGCGCAGCTCAACTTCGGTGACGTCATCGTGTACGCGCTGGCCGCCTCACGCCAAGAGACACTCACCTTCGTCGGTGACGACTTCAGCCACACCGACCTGGAGATTGTGCGTCTACCTAGAAACGAACAGGATGCCTAGACGGCTGCTAGGTGCCGTTGCTCCTTTCGGCTTCGACACAAAAATCATGCTCGATCTGTTACTCTCGAGCGTTCGACTCAAGGCCGCCGGTTCCGCCGGAAGAGCCAGTAGAAGGCGATAAAGGCGCCTGCCCCCAGGCCGAGGCGGACCCAGAAGAGGACGAAGACGGTGATGCCGATAGCCGGCAGAAAGACGAGCACCAGCAGCAAGGCGGCCAGCAGCAGCAGGCCGTAGCGCAGCAGCGCAGCCTGGAGCGCGGCGCGGCCGGGAGAGGTCTTGGGTCGGTCGTTCATGCGTTCAGTCCAGGCCCCTGACAGTCCAGGCCTCTGTCCCCCCGCGACTCCTAGCCGGCCGCTACGCGCGCCCTTCACCCCTACCGGCCAGCGCGTTAGACTGGCCGCATGAACCTCACCGCCACGGATTTGGACGGGATCGAAGCGTCTTACTATGCGCTTCTCTTCAGGCGTCACCGCGAGATCAATAGCGGTCGGGGGGGCTCGTTCTGGGAGATCCGCCACGACGTGCCCGGCACCGGCTACCTGGCGCTCGTAAGCCTCGAGGACATCCTGGAAAAGGCCCGGCGCCTGGGCCCCGACCAGCGCCTGACCAACCGCTACTACCACTTCAGCGCCAGCACCATGCGCGACCGCCTGGAGCGCCTGCGCTACTGGACGGACATGGCCTGAGGCCCGCCCCTCTCTCGCGCGCAGAAGGTCGTTTCGAGTTCCGACGAAGCCGGCGCGCGGGTCTAGCCGAACTGGTCGCGCGCCCGCTCGCCTTCGGCCGTGACGCGCGCCTCGTCCCAGCTCAGTTCCTGGGCGAGGAGCTCCAGCACCCTGGGCAAAGCCCCCTTGGCGGCCGCCTGGTCTAGAAAGCTCAAGCGGGTGCGGCGCGCGAGCACGTCCTCCGCGGTGCGGGCGAACTCGCAGCGGACGCTGTAGAGAACCTCGGCCTCGAGGTAGGGATGTCCTTCGGCCAGGAGCGCGCCGTAGCCCTGGGTGGCGAGTTCGGCGACCGCCGCGCCGCGGCTGCCGTAGGTGGCGTTGAGGTGCTCCGCCACGTCGGCGTCTAAGCCGAAGGTGTCTTGAAGCTTGGCCGCGTGAGCAGGGTCGAAGCCCTCGCCGCCCGCCAGCGTGAGGCTCTCGGTGCGCGAGGGCGTCCGCGGCGCCAGCCCACCCACCCTGACCGCCTCGTCCACGGTGTCTAAGGCCATCTTGCGGTAGGTGGTCCACTTGCCGCCGGCGATGGTGACCAGGCTGGAGTCGCTCACGTTGATGACGTGGTCGCGCGAGAGCCGGGCGGTGTCGGCGGCCTTGGGGTCGGAGACCAAAGGGCGCAGGCCCGACCAGCTCGAGCGCACGTCGCCCCGGCTCACCGGCAGGTCGAAGTAGCGGTCCACGTGGCGCAGGATGTAGTCGATGTCGGCGTCGCCGGCCTTGGGGTGGGCCGTGATGGCGGCGGGGTTGTCGGTGGTGCCGACCAGGGTGTGGCCGAGCCAGGGCAGTAAAAAGAGCACCCGGCCGTCCTCGGTCTGCGGGATCAGCAGGCCGGTGTCGGGCGGTGAGAACTTCTTGTCCAAGACGACATGCACGCCCGAAGAGGCCGAGAGCAGCGGGGCGGCCTCCGGCTCGTCCAGCTGCCGGATGGCGTCGGCGAAGGGGCCGGTGGCGTTGACGACGACCCCCGCCGAGACCTGCCAGCGCGCGCCGCTCAGGCGGTCGTGGAGGGCCGCGCCGCGGACCTTGCCCTTCTCCTTGACGAGCCCTTCGACCTCGACGTGATTGGCGACGGCCGCGCCCGTTTCGGCGGCGCTGAGGGCGAGGGCGACGTTCATGCGGGCGTCGTCGAACTGGCCGTCGTAGTAGAGCACGCCGCCCCTCAGCCCCGCCGTGCGGATCATGGGAAAGCGCGCCTTGGCCTCGCCTTTGCTCACGAAGCGGCTGGGCCGGAGCTGGGCCTTGCCGGCCAGCCAGTCGTAGATCTTCAGGCCGGTCAGGTAGTAGGGCAGCTCGAGCCGGCTGTAGAGCGGCGTCAGGATGGGCAGCGGCCTAGCCAGGTGGGGGGCGATCCTTAACAGGGTGGCCCGCTCGTGCAGGGCGTCGCGCACCAGGTTGAACTGGCTGCGGTCGAACTTTTTCACCGCCTGCTCCAAGTAGCGCACGCCGCCGTGGATGAGCTTGGTGCTGCGGGAGCTGGTCCCCGCCGCGAAGTCGCCGCGCTCGACCAGGGCCACCTCGAGCCCGCGGCTGGCGGCGTCCAAGGCCGTCCCGGCCCCTGTCGCCCCCCCGCCGATGACCAAGAGGTCGAAGCGCCCCGTCTTCAGCCTGTCGATGTGCTCTTCGCGGTTCATCGTTCTCCTCGAGTGTCGGGGTGTTGCAACACCGAGGGAGGGCTGGACCAGCCCTCCACCAGCGTGTAGATCATCGGGATGTAGGTAAATGCCGTAAGAAACAGCAACGTCGGCAAGAGGTAAAGAGCAACGCGCTTCGGCATCTGCTAGATCACCCTGCTGCGCAACCAACCCGAGACGATCTCGCCGAAGATCACCACGGCCAAAATGGCTATGAGCACCGTTGCCGCCACTTGCCAGGCGAAGGTGTCGATCGCGCCTTGCAAGATGAGGCCGATGCCGCCGGCGCCAACCAGGCCGAGTACGGTGGACTCTCTGATATTGATGTCCCAGCGCAGGATGCTGACGGCAAAAAAGGCGGGCAACACCTGGGGAATAATCGCAAAGAGCACCACCTTGCCTTTCGAGGCGCCGGTCGCCTCGATGGCTTCCACCGGCTTGCGGTCGATCTCCTCGATGGCCTCGGCCATGAGCTTGCCGACAAAACCGATGGAGCGAAACGCGATGGCCAAGATGCCGGCGATCACGCCGGGGCCGAAGATGGCGACGAAGAGCAGCGCCCAGATGATGGTGTTCACGGAGCGCGTAGCGACCAGGATAAAGCGGCCGAGCCAGAGGGTAAGGTTGTTGGGGGTGGTGTTTTGGGCCGAGATATAGGCGGTCGGTAAGGCCAGGAACAAGGACAGGAACGTCGCCAGCGTGGCGATGTTGATCGTCTCGATCATGGCCCAAAAAATCTCGTCCCAGCGCGACAGGTTGGGTGGCGTCATGCGCCTCAGCAGGTCGGCGATTTCGCCGGGGGCGTCCCAGACCCAGGGCCAGAAGATGTCGAGCGTGCGCACCGACCAGAACACGACGACGATGGTGACGAGGTAGGCGAGGTAACGCAAGAGCTTCTCGCGCAGGCTGTAGCGTTGCCAGCGGTAATGCTCGGGTAGTGCGCCCTTCACGTGAGGCTCCTCCGCAAGCGCCCGCTCACGCCCTCGCTTACCAGAATGATGGCGATGATCACCACGAGAATAGCAAAGGCGAAGTCGTAATCGAAGCGTCTGAAGGCGTTCATCAGGGTGCCGCCGATGCCACCCGCCCCGACGATGCCGACCACCGCCGAGGCCCGCAGGTTGCTGTCGAGCTGATAGATGCTGAGGCCGACCTGGCGCGGCAGAATCTGCGGAAACACGGCGTAGAGGAGGGTTTTGAAATAACCTGCCCCGGTCGCCTGGATGGCTTCAACCTGCCCTTTACTAATCTCCTCCACGGCCTCGGCGAGGAGTTTGCCGACGAAGCCGAGCGAATAGAGGGTGAGCGTCAGAATGCCCGCTAGGGGGCCGAAGCCCACCGCCTTTACAAAGATAATCGCCACGATGACGGGGTGAAAGCTTCTGGCAACGATGATCAGACTGCGTCCGAGCGCGTAAACCGGCAGGGGAGCCACATTCCTGGCCGCCATGATGGCGACGGGAATGCTGATGAGCACGCCCAACAGCGTGGCGACGATGGCGATCTGAATGCTCTCGAGAAGGCCGCTGAAGAGGAGCTGGCTCCTTGAAAAGTCAGGGGGAAAGGCCCCTCCGAAAATGCGCACCGCTCGAGGAAAACCCTGCACGATCCGCTCCCAGTTAAAGGGCAGGGTGCTGATCATCCAGTAAAGGTAGAGCAGCACCAGAACGAAAAGGCCGTAACGCAACCAGGGATTCCTGATAAAGGGCGGCTTGCGCCAGGTGCGGCGCGCGGTCCCGGCGGCCATCAGGTGTTGGCGGGCAGAGCCTCGCCCGCTTCTGCCGGTGAACCCTCAGCAGGGTCTTCACCCGTATAGATGCTGTCCAGTACACCCTGATCGAGGTCGCCCGCGACGCCGTCAAAAATGATTCGGCCGTAGCGCAGGCCGACGATGCGCCCCGCGTACTCCTTTGCCTGGCCGACGTTATGGATGTTGATCAGCACGGGCAGCGAGAACTCCTGGGAGAGTTCGCCCGTGAGCTGCATGATCTGCTCCGAGGTTTTGGGATCGAGCGAAGCGGTCGGTTCGTCCGCCAGCAGGATTTCAGGCTCCTGCATGAGCGCCCTCACCACCCCTACGCGCTGGCGCTCGCCGCCCGAGAGCGCATCGGCGCGCTTGTTGACGTAGCCCTCCAGGCCCACGCGCTCGAGCAGATGAAAGGCCCGGTCGATGTCACTACGCGGAAAGCGTCGGCTCATCGCCTGAAAAAAGCCGACGTAACCCAGCCGCCCGGAGAGCACATTTTCCATGACGGTCAGACGGTCGACCAGGTTGAAACCCTGAAAGATCATGCCGATGCGCCGCCGCGCCTGCCTGAGCCGGTTGCCCCGGAGCTTGACCAAATCCAAACCGTTCAGCTCGATGGACCCTGAGGTCGGCTCGACCAGCCGGTTGATACAGCGCAACAAGGTGCTCTTGCCCGCCCCTGACGAGCCGATAATCGCGGTGATCCCCTTGCCTTCAACCGTCAAGTCGAGGCCCTTGAGGACGGCCTCGCCCGTCCCGTACTTTTTGACCAGATTAGAGATCTCGAGCATATAGCTTCTTCACAGGAATTCAAGAAAGGGGAGTCGGCCCTTTACAGAGCCGACGCTCAGAACTTACTGCAAGCCCGCCGGCGTGTACTCGACGTTGTTGAACTCCTGGATCTCGCGGATAACCTGCCAGTGCTCCTGATAGTTGATGGGGATAAACTTGCTCACTCCTTCAAACTCATCGCCCAGCGCGGTTCCTTCGAAGTCGAAGCTGAAGAAGGCCTCTTCGATCCTCTCGATCAGGTCCGGGTGCAGGTTGTAGACGTAGTTGTACGAGGTGGTGGGGAAGCGCTCCGTCTCGTAGATGATCTTGACCTCAGCGGGATCGTAGAGGTCCCGAGCTGCCATGCGCTCGACCACTTCCGAGGCTACCGGCGCGGCGTCGTAGTCGCCGGCGACGACACCGAGCATCGAGTTGTCATGGCTCCCAGAGAAGATGATCTCGTAGTCTTCACCGGGGACGACACCCAGGCCGGGGAAGAGGGCTTCCGGTGCCTGGTGCCCCGAATTCGAGGTGGGCGCAGTGTGCGCGACGCGCCTGCCCCGCAAATCTTCCATCGTGTCGATGCCACTGTCCACTCGAGTGTAGACCTGAAGCGTGTAGCCAAACTGGCCTTCGTCGCTGCCCATGAGGGCAAAGGGAACCGCACCAGCCAAGTTGACGGCGAAGGGCGTCGGCCCGGTCGAGAAGCCGGCGATGTGAAGCCGGCCGCTACGCATCGCCTCGACCTGCGCCGAGTTGGACTGCACCGCGAAAAAGCGCACCTCTCTACCTGTGACCTCGGCGAGATGGTCGATAAAGGGCTGCCAGATGTCTCCGTAAATGGCTGGATCCTCGACGGGTGTGTAGGCAAAGATGAGCGTGTCGGGATCGACGAAGTCGGCGGGATCCGTGGGCGGATCGGCGACCAAATCACCGTCTTCATCGCAGAACATGACGTCCAGCTTGCCACGATTGCTGCATTCTTGCGCCGTAACGAATTGCAACGACATGGCGAACGTTAGTGTCAGCACGAGAGCTAGAATCCTGAAGCTGACGACGGGGCTGGAAATGGCTTTGCTCATACTATCCTCCCAATCCTAAGCGTCACCGCTGCCAGCCGTTGCAGCCGGTGCGGGTACGGGTTTCGGTGCAGTGACCTGGCTAGACTCTAGCATCCGCTGTTACGTATGTCAATTTTTGTCGAACGGATGTTCTGCTCCATTTGAAATATGTAGCGAGCTTGCGAACCGTAGTCGTGCGGCACATCACAGCCGACAGTTGTGGCCCAAGGAGCCCTCCACACCGTCAATCGATGGCTTTCATCGATGGTTTTTCAATGTCCCGTCTTGACCAAAACGCACTCGAGTGATAGCCTTGAACGAATGTTATAAAACTATACACACTCGTTCAAACCTTCGACCTCGAGGCACCGCATCGTCATGACCGTCAAGCCAACCCCGCCGCTTCACCGCCGACGCCGCATCGACGCTTTTGCCTTCGATCTGGACGGCACCATCTACTTGGGCCCCAGTCTCCTGCCGGGCGCTCTGGCGTTGCTGAGCTTTTTAAAGGACAGCGGCTGCCCTTTTGTCTTTGTCACGAACAACTCGTCAGTATCCGGCGAACGCTATGTGCGCAAGCTGGCCGATTTGGGCATTGTGGTTGACCGCCAGAGCGTCTTGACCTCAAACGATGTTGCCGCTGAACACGTGCGTTCCCTGGGACTCAAGGCTCCCGTGCTTGTGGCCGTTCCCGAGGTCGAGGAGGAGTACCGCCAAAGGGGATTCATGCCTGGCGCCGTCTCGCCCGACTGCGTCATCCTCACCTTCGACACCACCCTGACTTATGAGAAGCTTTGCCAAGCCGCCCGGTTCATTCGCCGCGGCTTGCCCTACTTTGCGACCCATCCCGACCTGGTCTGTCCCACCCTCGACGGTCCGGTTCCCGACTGCGGCTCCTTTATCGCCCTGCTCAAAGCCGCCACGGGTGTCAGCCCCGTTCTTCTGGGCAAACCCAAAAAGCCCATGGCCGAGGCCGTCGTGCAGCGGTGCGGGGCGGCGCCAGAGGCGATCGCCTTTGTCGGCGACCGGCTCTATACCGACATCCGGCTGGCAAACGATCACGCCTTTTTTGCTGTTCTCACGCTCACCGGCGAGGCGTCCTTGGAAGATATCGCGACGAGTCCTTTCGTCCCCGATCTGGTGGTGGACTCTCTCGAGAGCCTGCTTGGACGGCTGCAGCGGGATGGTATGCTCTTGAGCTAGTGCCTTCTATGCGTGAAGAGACCGACCAACTATGCGTGAAGAGACCGACCAAACCTTCGAAGACGCCCTCAAAGTGGCGCGGATGTACTATCACCTCAACCTGACCACCGCGGAGATCGGCGCCCAGCTCGGCGTGCCCCGGCCTACCGTGTCACGCCTGTTGAGTTGGGCCAAGGCCCACGGAATCGTCGAATTTCGCATCCTCGACCACCGCCGTTACCAGCTCGAGCTGGAGACGAGCTTGGAGAAGAAATTTGGGATTGCCGAAGTGAAAGTCGTACCGCTAGGGCCGGACGCCACTGATGCGGAACGAAGGGAGGCGGTGACACGCTTTGCCGCGCACTACCTGAGCAGCATCCTGGGGCCGAACATGAGCTTGTCGGTCGCCTGGGGCGCCACGGTTTCGGAACTGGCCCGGAGGTTGATTCCCAAGCCTCTCCCCGGGATGGATGTGGTGCAGATGAACGGTTCGGGCAACAGCGGGAGCGGCATTACCTACGCTGCGGACATCATCTCTGCTTTCGCCGCGAACTATCAAGCGAGAGCCCATCTGCTGCCCATCCCGGCCTACTTCGACAACCCCGACACCAAGGCCGGCATGTTCAGGGAGCGCTATATCAAGCGCGTGAACGACATCGCCGAGCGCGCCGACGTAGCGCTCTTCAGCATCGGTGTTCCCGACGCCAACTCCTATATCTACCAAGCGGGCTACCTCGAGAAGAGCGAGCTCGACCGGCTTCTCACCGACAAGGTGGTAGGGGACATCGCCACCGTCTTCTTCCGCGCGGACGGCGGCTATAAGGACGTGGCGATGAACCGGCGCTCGAGCGGCCCCGCCCTCTCCTCGCTGAGCGGGCACCGTCACGCCATCTGCGTGGTGGCGAGCGAGAAGAAGCGCGAAGGCATTTTAGGCGCGCTGAGGGGCGGTTACATGAATACCCTCATCATCGACGAGCCCACGGCCAGAACGTTGTAAGAAAGTGGGTGTAGTGAGCGAAAGGGCTGAGGAGAAGCTGTGGCTGGGAGCTCAGCACCGTCAACTTTCTCTTTCCCAACCCTTGGAGCGTTCCAAGGCGCGCTCCCAACCGTCCAGGAGCGCGTCTCGCTGGCTGTCCTTCATGGCCGGCTCGAAGCGCCGCTCCTCGGCCCAGGTCGCGGCGATCTCGCCCTGGTCCTGCCAGAAGCCGACCGCCAGGCCGGCCAGAAAGGCGGCGCCCAGGGCGGTCGTCTCGGTGACCTTGGGCCGGATGACCGGTACGCCCAAGACGTCGGCCTGAAACTGCATGAGCAGGTCGTTGCTCGAGGCGCCGCCGTCGACGCGCAGTTCGGCCAGTGGCGTGCCCGCGTCCTTCTCCATCGCCCTGACCACGTCGTGGGTCTGAAAGGCGATGCTCTCCAGGGCCGCGCGAGCGAGCTCTCCCCGGCCGCTGCCCCGGGTCAAGCCGACGACGGCGCCGCGGGCGTAGGGGTCCCAGTGGGGGGCGCCCAGGCCGACGAAGGCGGGCACCAGATAGACGCCGCCGCTGCTCGACACGCTCCGGGCCAGGTCCTCGACCTCCGCGGAGGTCTTGATGAGTCCCAGGCCGTCGCGAAGCCACTGCACCACCGCGCCCGCCACGAAGATGCTGCCCTCGAGCGCGTAGGTCTCGTTTCTGGGGGTCTCGTTTCTGGAGGTCTCGTCCGCCCCCAAACGCCAGGCCACGGTGCTGAGCAGGCCGTGCTCGGAGAGCTTGGGCGCGCCTCCGGTGTTCATCAGGATAAAGCAGCCCGTGCCGTAGGTGTTCTTGGCCTGACCGACCGAAAAGAGGCTTTGCCCAAAGGAGGCGGCCTGCTGGTCGCCGGCGATGCCGGCGATTGCGACCGGCGCGCCCAACAAGTCGGGAACGGTCTCGGCGTAGACCTCGCTCGAGGCGCGGATTTCGGGCATCAGCGCGCGGGGGATAGCCAAGATTTCCAGAAGCTCGTCGTCCCAGTCGCCCGTCGCAAGGTTGTAGAGCAGCGTCCTCGAGGCGTTGGAGGCGTCGGTGAGGTGCGCCCCGCCCCCGGTGAGCTTCCAGGCCAGCCAGCTATCGACCGTGCCGAAGGCGAGCCTGCCCGCCTCGGCCCGCGCTCTGGCGCCCGCCACGTTGTCGAGCAGCCAGCGCAGCTTCGTCGCCGAAAAGTAGGGGTCCAGGACGAGGCCGGTCCTGTCGCGGAAGAGGCCCTCCAACCCCCGCGCCTTGAGCGCGTCGCAAAGGGGCGCGGTGCGGCGGTCCTGCCAGACGATGGCGTGATGGAGGGCCTCGCCCGTCTCGCGGTCCCAGAGCAGCGTCGTCTCGCGCTGGTTGGTGATGCCGAGCGCGGCCAGGTCACCCGCGCGGGCGCCCGCACGAGCGAGCGCCGCCGCCAAGACGCGCCGCTGACTCCCCCAGATCTCCTCGGGGTCGTGCTCGACCCAGCCGGGTCGGGGATAGTGTTGGGTGAGCTCCTCTTGCGCTGAGCCGACGATCCGTCCCGCGCGGTCGAAGAGGATCGCGCGCGAACTGGTGGTGCCCTGGTCGAGGGCTAGAACGAACTTGGCCACGTTCACCTCGAGATGGTCGCGGCTGGGTCACCGCGAAAGAACTCGGCAACGGCAGTGTCGGAAAAGTGTCGGCAAGACTGTCACGGCCGGCCGCCGCCTTTGCGGTGAGCTCGCCGGCCCCCGCTAGGCCTTGCCCGCCGAGCCGAAGAGTTCCATCCGGCCCTTGACGACCTCGCGCATCTCGTCGCGTGCCGGGCCGAAGATCTTGCGCGGGTCGAACTCCTTGGGCTTGTCCTTCAAGACCTCGCGGACGCGGGTGGTCAGGGCCAGGCGCAGGTCGGTGTCGGTGTTGATCTTGGCGATGCCCTCGGTGACCGCCTGCCTGACGTCCTCGGCGTGGATGCCGGCGGTGTCCTTCATGTCACCGCCCGCCGCCACCAGGCGCCTGACCAGCTCGTCGGGCACGCCGCTGGCGCCGTGCATGACGAGCGGTTGGGGCAGCAGTGCGGCGATCTTCTTGATGCGCTCGTGGTCGATGAAGGGCCGGCCCTTGCCCTTAAAGGCGCCGTGCGAGGTGCCGATCGCCACCGCCAGATAGTCGGCGCCGCTCTCGTCCATGAACGTCTTCGCCTCTTCGGGCTTGGTGAGGATGGCGTCCTCCTCCGAAACCACCACGTGCTCCTCGACGCCGCCCAGGCGGCCGATCTCGGCCTCGACGGTGACGCCGACGGCGTGCGCGGCGGCCACCACCCGGGCGGTTTCGCGAATGTTGACCTCGGGCTCCTCGTGCGACATGTCGATCATCACCGAGGTGAAGCCGTAGCGCAGCGCCCGCAACACCGATTCAAAGCTCGAGCCGTGGTCTAAGTGAATCGCCACGGGCACGGTGGCGTCCTTGCTCATGGTGACGACGATGTCGACGAGCTCTTTGCCGCCGTACTTGAGGGCGCCCTCGCTGAGGGCTAAGAGCACCGGGCTTCTCGTCTCCTCGGCGGCCTCCATGATCGCCTGGGTGATCTCCATGTTGTTGGTATTGAACGCCCCGACGCCGTATCTTCCGGCGCGGGCAGCCGCTAAGATGTCCAGCCCTGTCGTGAGTGCCATGCAGAGAGTATACCCCAGGAGCTAGGAGCTAGGAGCCAGGGGTCGGGGGTCGGGTCAGCAGGTAGGCAGCACCGGGATGGAGGGGCTGACGAAGGTCCTCGAGTAGCCGCCCAGGCTGCGGATGGTCAGCTCGACGCGGGTGCTGGGCCCCGGGATGGGCTCGACGATGATGCTCGAGGGGCCGGTCTCGCCGCTGACCTGGCCCTCCATCAGGTCCTCGGCCAGCGAGAGCGGCGCGCTGCGGGGCAGGAGGGTGTAGGTGAGGGTGATGGTCTCGCGCCCCCGGCCGCTCTCCGGCTGCGGGGGCGTCAGGCGCACGCGCCCCCTCTCCTCGCCCGTCTCCTCGCCGATCAGGACCGACTCCCAGGAGCCCAGGTAACCCAGATAGTCGAAGGAGTAGACGAGCCGCGTCTCCAGGTTGTCGCAGATGATGTACCTGCCGCTGCGGTCTTGAAGGTTGCTTTGATAGGTGAAGTTGAAAACCTCGACGGGAACGGAGCCCCGAACGGTGCAGGACGAGAGGACGAGCGCCAGGCCGAGGATGCCGAGGGATGTGCTGAGGGATGATGTGATGAGATGCTTCACTGGAAACGCCTCCAGGGCTGTCATGTCAGCCGATCATAACTCAAAGGTCATAACTCAAAGGTCATAACTCAAAGGTCTGACAACACCGCGCTCAGCACTCGCGCAGGAGGTCGAGTACGGCCTGGTTGGCGGCCAGCACCGCCGCCGCGAGCCGCCAGTTGCGCTTGTCGCGCTCGCCGACGAGGTTGCTGATCCCCCGAAGCTCGCCGAAGGGGACGCGCAAGGCCGTGCAGACCTGGGCGGCGGCGGCGCCCTCCATCGACTCGACGATAACGCCGTGCTGCCCTGCCAGCCGCTCCGCCTCCTCGAAGGTTCCCGTGACGGTCTCGGAGGTGCCAAAGCCGCCACTGAGGGCGCCCGTGATCTTTTTTAGCGCGATCAGGAGTTCAGGATGGGTGGGGAAGAGGTTGTAGTAGGGGGGGCGGCCGTCCAGGAGCGGGAAGCCGAGCGCCCTCATGTCGTGCCAGCCGCCGCCGTCCCGCAGCCCGCTGTCCAGGTGAAGCTCGTGCGCCGCCAGGGCGAGCTCGCCCGGCTCCAGGCCACTGCCGGGAAAGGCCCCGCCGACGCCGAACTGAAGGACGGTCTCCGCCCCGGTGGCCTCGAGCGCCAGGGCGAGGCCCGCGGCGGTGTTGACCTTGCCGACGCCCAGATGGGCCAGGAAGACGGGCAGGTGAGCGAAGTGGCCGCGGTAGAGCTCTCC
>JALZLY010000125.1 GCA_030858465.1 Deinococcota bacterium | reverse complement strand
AGCGAGAGCGGCCCCTTCAGCACCACGATGACGCTCCACAACAGCGGCGACAGCGCCGTGACCTACACCCCCTCGAACGCCGCCAACAGCGTCGCTACGGCCGGCAACCCCTACGCGCCTACCTACTGGATTTCTGGTGCGGGTGTGAGCTTCAGCAACAGCACGGTGACGGTGCCCGAGGGCGGCAGCGCCACGGTCAGCGTGACCATCACCGCCAACCCTGGCCTGCCCGACAAGGCCGTCTACGGCGGCTACCTGGTCTTCACCCCCGACGACGTCGGCCAGACCGTGCGCGTCCCCTACTCGGGCTTCAAGGGCGACTACCAGTCGATCACCGTGCTCGAGCCCACCCCCAACGGCTTCCCCTGGCTCGCCAAGCTCGACGGCAACACCTACCGCAGGCAAGAGGCTGGCGCCACCTTCACCATGAAGGACGGCGATATTGCCCACGTCCTCGCCCACTTCAGGCACTTCGCGCGCGTCGTCAAGATGGAGATCGTGCCGCTCAGGCAGACAAACGGGAACCTTGACCTGACCACGTTTAAGACTGAGTACTTCGGTCGCAACTCCACCCCCAACGGCTTCTTCGCCTTCGCCTGGGACGGTACGGCGGTCAATACCAGAGCTAGGGCTCGCGACGACGTGCGTGTCCGAGTTCCCGAAGGCGACTATCAGCTCAAGTTCTCGGTGCTGAAAGCCCTGGGCGACGCCAACAACCCCGCCCACTGGGAAACCTGGACCTCGCCGGTCATCACCGTCGAGCGTCCCTAAATAACCCAGGGGCAGTCCCAGATGGGCAGCGCCAACCGTTGAGCTGAACCTGTAAAAGACAAGCACAAAGAGGAGGCCTCGAGCTCGAGGCCTCCTCTTTGCTTTTTGGTCAGGGCTGGAGCAACCAATTCCTTAAATTCTCCCAGCGGTGTTCGCGTTTGTTCTGCCAGGTTAGGCACCCAGTGCCTGGGCCTAGTGGCCCTGACCTACAGGTTAGGCACCCAGTGCCTGGGCCTAGTGGCCCTGACCTATGGCGGGGATTGGGAATGCGGGTCAGGTACGGTAGCGGACTTGGGATGGTGAGGGTCGGTAGCCTAGCTGAGCACCTGTTTGGCTTGGCTCGGCGCGCTATCTGTGCTAGACTTCAGTGGATAAGCAATTGGAGAAGCGATGAGGCGAGTTCAAGGGAGGATTGCTGGTGGCTGAGGTTATTCTCGATCAGGTCTACAAGCGTTTCGGCAATATCGATGCGGTCAAGGACTTCAATCTGCACGTCGCGGACGAGGAGTTCATGGTCTTCGTCGGGCCTTCGGGCTGCGGCAAGACCACCACCTTGCGCATGATCGCGGGTCTCGAGGAGATCTCCGACGGCACCCTGAGAATCGGCGACCGGGTGGTCAACGACGTGCCGCCCAAGGACCGCGACATCGCCATGGTCTTTCAGAACTACGCCCTCTACCCCCACATGAACGTCTACCAGAACATGTCCTTCGGCCTGCGGCTGCGCCGCACCGCCAAGAGTGAGATCGACAGGCGCGTGCGCGAGGCCGCCAAGATCTTGCAGATCGAACACCTTTTGGACCGCCGCCCGCGCGAGCTTTCGGGCGGGCAGCGCCAGCGGGTGGCGCTCGGCCGGGCCATCGTCCGCGAGCCCAAGGTCTTCTTGATGGACGAGCCGCTCTCGAACCTCGACGCCAAGCTGCGCGTCGAGATGCGCGCCTCGATCACCAAGCTGCACCGCCGCCTGGGCGTCACCACCGTCTACGTGACCCACGACCAGGTCGAGGCGATGACCATGGGCACGCGCATCGTGGTGATGCGCGACGGCCTCATCCAGCAGGTCGATACCCCCATCAACCTCTATGAGAAGCCGGTCAACAAGTTCGTCGGTGGCTTTATGGGCTCGCCGGCCATGAACTTCCTCGTCGGCACGGTCGAGAACGGCCGCATCAAGGGCCCGAGCTTCAACGTCGCCGCGGACACCGAGCTCACCCAGAAGCTGCAGCGGCACAACGGCCAGAAGGTGCATATGGGCATCCGTCCCGAGAGCCTGGGGCTGCGCGGACAGACCAGCATCGCCGAGAAGGGCGAGGGCGACAACGCCATCCGCGTGCAGGTCGAAGTCGTCGAGCCGCTCGGCGCCGAGACCCACGTCCTCGCTTCGGTCGGCGGCGATCAGACCCTCGTCGCCCGCATCGACGCCCACGCCGACGTCAAGATGGGCGACCAGATCGACCTCCTGGCCGACATCAACAAGATCCAGGCCTTCGACCTCGAGACGGAGCGAAACATCCGCTACGAGTAGGTTCGCACTCCCTTCATCCGGCCCGGCTGTCTACGTTTTGGCAGGCCGGGCTCCTTCTTTCTGCGCGCCCTTGAGTCTCTGTTAACGAGACACTTTTAATCGTCTTACAGTCAAACGCTCGCTATGGGGCGTGTTATACTGTCAACTGCGGCAGAATCAATAGTCATGAATGAGGAGGGTAAATGGATCCTTTGTCCGTAGCAACGGCGTTCGCGACTGTTGTCAGTTTGATCGGACAGTTCCGTGCTGAACGCGGTGACTCCAGACAAGCAGATTTCAACGAGTTCATGGCGTGGTTGGTCAAAACTAACCATGAAGAAGTAAAGGAACTACTTGAGAGCAACGCCCAGACTACAGATGGGATTAAGGATCTGCTTGGTGAGCAGCACGAAGCGCTGATGGGGAAACTAGAGGTGCTGGATAATACCTTGGCATCTTACGCGAGCGGCATACCTGGATTCTCTAATTTGACTAGAGGACTCAAAGCAGAAGCTGTGCTCTCGCACCAGGCGTTAAGCATCCTGAAGCAATTGGAGTTGTCAGGTGCTAGCAAACTTATTGAAATCCGAACCTTTGATGGAACGTTGCTTATCTATCTTGATACGAGTGGAGAAGTAGAAATAGACGATCCTCGTTTTTTGGAGGATGACTTAAGGACCCTTGTAGAAGTGGGTCTGCTTCGACATGAATACAACTCCGAGGGTAACAATCTATATATCTTCACCCGCGCCGCATCCCAGTTGCTGCGGTCGGCGGATTCATAGCAGACTCTATGCTGCTCGCGGCCCTGCACCAAGTCGACAAGTTCTACGGCGACCAAGTCGTCCTGGAAGGTACCACGCTCGAGCTGCGCCGCGGCGACCGCGTGGCCTTGATCGGCCGCAACGGCTCGGGCAAGACCACCCTCTTGCGCCTGTTGATGGGGCAGGAGGCGCCCGACGGCGGCCACGTATTCCTGCGCGAGGACGCGCAGATGGCGATGCTCGAGCAGGACCCCACTTTTGCGCCGGGGGAGCGGGTCGCGGACATCGCCGAGCGGGCCTTCGCCGAGTTGGCGGTGATGGAGGAAGGGCTGGGCGGGCTCGAGCGCGAGGGCCTCGACCAGCCCGAGGTCTACGAGGCCTGGGAAGCCCTGCACGAGCGCTTCGAGCGCCGCGGCGGCTACGAGCGGCGGGCGCGGCGGGACGCCGTCCTCTACGCCTTGGGCTTTCGCGGCCGCGAGGAGGAGCCGGCCGCGCAGCTCTCGGGCGGCGAGAAGACCCGGCTCGGGCTGGCGCGCCTGCTGATGATGCAGCCCGAGGTCTTGCTGCTCGACGAGCCGACCAACCACTTGGACATCGAGATGCGCGAGTGGCTCGAGGCTTATTTGGGCCGCTACGGAGGCGCCGCCCTCATCGTCTCGCACGACCGGGCCTTTCTGGACGCGGCCTGTGACGGCACTGCCGAGGTCTCGCGCGGGGTCTTGCGCGCTTACGGCGGCAACCCGAGCGCCTACTGGGCCTACCGCGCCGAGCAGGCGCGCGTCGAGGACGCCACCCGCGCCAACGAGGCCAGGGAACACGACCGGCTCGAGACGATGACCGAGCGGATGCACCGCTGGGCGGGCCAGAACGCCAAGCTGCACCGCCGTGCCAAGGCGATGCAAAAGCGCGTGGACCGTTTCTCGGCGGGGATGCTGGCGGGGGCCGAGGCGGCGGAGAAGTCGGTGCGCTTTCGCTTTCCCTGCGAGCCCAGCGCCGAGCTCGTCTTGCAGGCGCAACACCTGAGCAAGGCTTTCGACGGCGAGGCGCTCTTTAGCAGCGTCAACCTGACCGTGCGGGCGGGGCAGAGGATCGCGCTCGTCGGGCCCAACGGCGCGGGCAAGTCCACCTTTTTCAGGGTGCTCCTGGGCGAAGAGCCCAGTGACGACCCGGCCGCGGCCCTGCACTACGGCGTGCGGGTGCGGGTCGGCTACTACGACCAGGAGCTGCGCGGCGTCGATCCGGGGAGCACCCTGAGCGAAGAGCTCATCCGCATGGTCGGCGACAAGGAGGCGCACAACCTGCTCGGGCGCTTTCTCTTTCCCTACGACGCTCAGTTCAAGCGCGTCGCCGACCTTTCCGGCGGCGAGCGGGCGCGTTTGGCGCTCTTAAAGCTCACCCTGGGCGAGTACAACTTCCTGGTGCTCGACGAGCCGACCAACCACTTGGATCTCGAGATGATCACCGCGCTCGAGGCGGCGCTGCTGGACTTTGCGGGCACCCTGCTCATCGTCTCGCACGACCGCCGCTTTATAGGGGCCACCACCGACCTCGTCTGGGAAATCAGGGGCGGCACCTTCACCGCCTATGAGGGCGACTGGGACTTTTACCAGCGCAGGCGCAAGGCCGCCCTGCAAGAAGACAGGCAAGAAGACAAGCAGGAGACACCCAAACCCAAGGCGAATGCGTCCCAGGAGAAGAGGGGGCCGTCGAAGTGGCAGCTCGAGCGCGACTTGGGAGGTCTCGAGGCCGAGGTCGCCGAGCTCGAGGCCCGGCTCGCCGAGGTGAGCGCGGGGCTGAGCCGGCCGCAGGAGCTGAGCGCCGAGGCCATCACCGCCCTGTCCTTGGACCACGCCCGCCTGGAGGCCGAGCTGCTAGGGGCGATGGCGGCCTGGGAGAGGGCGAGCGAGGCGCTCTTGGAGAGCGAGGCGGCCTCCTAAGTGGCGAGAGCACCGCGGCTCCTGCGCGCCACCATGATGCACACGCCGAGGAATCCCTTTCAGGAGGAGGGGGCGCTCGAGGTCTTCGAGGACGGCGCGCTCCTCGTCAAGGGCGGCCGCGTCGCGGCGCTCGGCGACTACGACGCCGTGAGCCGCGAGCATCCCGAGGTAGCCGTCACCGACCTGCGTCCCGGCATCCTCCTGCCCGGCTTCGTCGATACCCACGTCCACTACCCGCAGGTCTACAGCCTGGGCGCGATGGGCCTGCCGCTGCTAAGCTGGCTGCGTGAGCGCATCCTGCCCGCCGAGCTCGCCTTCGCCGAGCCGGCCTTCGCGCGGCAGGCCGCCGCGGACTTTATCCTTTCGCTCCTCATGAACGGCACCACCAGCGCGCTCGTCTTCGGCGTTCACGTGGTCGCAGCACAGGGCGCCCTCTTCGAGGCGGCCGAGCGGCGCGGCCTGCGCGTGATCAGCGGCCTCATCACCTCCGACCGCAACCTGCTGAGCGAGATGCACCGCAGCCCCGCGGAGGCGCAGCGCGACAGCCGGGCGCTCATCGCGCGCTGGCATGGCCGCGGAAGGCTGCGCTACGCGCTCACCCCGCGCTTCGCCATCAGCTCCTCGCCGAGGATGCTCGCGGCTTTGGGCGAGCTGCTCGAGGAGACCCCTGACCTCTACGTGCAGACCCACCTCAACGAGACGATTGAGGAGATTGCCTTCGTCAGGGAACTCTTTCCGGAGGCGAGGGATTATCTGAGCGTCTACCAGGCTCACGGCCTGCTCGGTAGGCGCTCGGTCTTCGCCCACAACCTGCACGCCACGGGGAGCGAGCTCGCGCGGCTCGCGGACCACGAAAGTTCGGTCGCGCACTGCCCGAGCAGCAACTTCTTTCTGGGCAGCGGCCTGTTCGGGCTGCGGGCGCACCTGAGGCGCGGCGTCAAGGTGGCCCTGGGCTCGGACGTGGGCGCGGGCACCGGCTTCAGCCTCTTCAAGGAAGGCCTCCAGGCCTACCAGGGACAGATGCTTCAGGAGGGCTACCCGCTCGGCCCCGACAGGCTGCTCTACCTGGTCACCGCGGCGGGCGCGGCGGCTCTCGATCTCGAGGGCGAAATCGGCGACCTGCGCGTAGGCAAGGCCGCCGATCTGGTGCTCGTCCGGGCGCCGCAGGGGAGCACGCTCGAGCGCGCGCTGGCGCACGCCCAGAGTGCGAGAGAAGCTCTGGGCGTACTCTTCACCCTGGCCCGCGAGGAGAGCGTGGCACGCGTCTACATAGCGGGCGAGCCGGCCTACAGCCGGGACGGCTGAGCCGTCCAAAGCCCGTCTCGCTCCGAGTCTCGCTCCAACAAAGAGAGCCTCGCCTACTGCGGGATGATGAGAACCATCCCCGGATAGATGAGGTTGGGGTTCTCGATGAGGAACGAATTGGCCTCGAGGATATCCGGCCAGCGACCCGCGCGGCGGTAGAAGAAGCTCGAGATGGTGGTGAGGGTGTCGCCGGGTTGCACCGTGTAGATGCCGCGGGCGCCCGTCAGGCGGGCGACCTCGGACTGCGCCTCCTCGAGCTCGAGCCGGGCCTGCGCGAGATCAGCCTGGGTCGCCTCGCCCTCCTCGAGCAGGCCCTCATAGGCGACGTTGAGATCCGAGGCGCGCGACTGCGCCTGGGTGAGATCGAGGGCGGTGCGGTCCAAGCGCTCGGCCAGGGTCGAGCGCTCGCCGACCAGCATCTCCTGCCGGCCCTCGACCTCGGTCAGCCGGACGCGCAGGTCCGCCCGCTCCGCCAGCAGGCGCTCGACCTCGCTCTGCAGACTGCTGCTTTCGCCCCGGGCGGCGACGAGCCGCGATTCGAGGGTGGCGACCTCCTCCTGGGTCGCCGCCAATGTCCCCTCGAGTTCGGCCTGGCGCGTTCTGGCCGCCTGCCGCTCGCGCCCCAGCGCCGCTGCCTGAGCGTCGCGTTCCTCTCGGGCGTCCGCGAGCGCGGTGTGCAGGGTCGCCGCCTCCTCGCCGAGTCGCGCGGCCTCCGTCTCGAGCTCGCCCAGCGCGCTCCGGCTCGTCTCGAGCTCGCGTTCCAGAGCGCTCGCCCTCCCCTCGAGAGCCACACCTTCCTCTCGCGCGCCGGCCACGGCCGCGTCGCGCTCGGCCTCGAGGGCGCCGGCGCGCGCTTCGGCCCCTTCGAGCGCTGCTTGGCGGGTGGCGAGTTCACGTTCGGCCTCGTCCAGGCTGGCGCCCTGCTCGGCCACGCTCTCCTGTAGCGCCACCAGGCGGCTCTGGCGCTCGGCCAAGTCTTGCTCGAGGCGTTCGGCCTCGCTCCGCGCCGCTTCGAGCGCGCTTTGGCTGCCGGCCAGCTCGCCTTCAAGCTGCGCGCGCTGCGCCTCGGCCGTGTCGCGGCTGATGGTCAGGGCGGCCCGCGCCAGAGCGAGTTCACCCTCGAGCACCCCGACCTCCGCCTCGCGGGCTTCACGCTCCTCCCGGCCGCGTTCCTGGGCGGCGTCGCGCTCGCGGGCGAGCGCGTCACGTGTTTCTTCAAGCTGAGTCAGCTCGCCCGTCAGCGCCTCCTCGCGCGCCTGGGCCTGCGTCCGCGCCGCTGCCAGCTCAGCTTCGAGCGCCTCGACGTTCTCGCTGAGCCTGTCTCTCTCCGCTCCAAACTCGGCTGTGACCGCCTCGAGCTCGCCTTGGGTCGTTGCCAAGTCCTCCTCGAGGCGGTCGGTTTCGCCGCGAGCCGCCTCGAGCGCGCCGCGGCTGTCCGCCAGCTCGCCCTCGAGTACGTCACGCGTCTCCTCGCGCGCGGAGGCCTCTTCCTGGGCGCGTTGAAGGCTCGCCTGGGCCATGTCGCGTTCCTGCTGGGCGCGCTCCAGCTCAGCCTCACGGGCCGCCAACTGCGCCTGCAAGCTGTCGTGCGCCTGCCGGGCCTCTCCTAGCGCCGCCGCGAGCTGCGCGCGCTGCGCCGCGGCGGTGTCGCGGCTGATGGCGAGGGCGGCCTGCACGGCCTGACCCGCTACGGCGCTCTCCTCGAGCGTCTCCACCTCGGCCGTGAGCGCGGCACTCTCCTGCTGCGCCGCCGCGAACTCCTCGCTCAGCTCGGCATGTTGGCGCTCGAGCGCGGCCTGCGCCTCGGCGCGCGCCTCAAGCGCCTCTTCGCGGCTCGCCAACTCCGCCGCCAGCGCTTCCGCGCGTGCCTCAGCCTCCTCGCGCGCCGTGCCTTGCGCCTGAGTCTCCTCTTGAGCCGTATCGCGTTCGCCTTCGAGCCTCGCCAGCTCGGCCGCCAGCGCCTCCTCGCGCGCCTGGGCTTGTGCTTGGGTCTCGGCCAGCTCGGCCTCGAGCGCCTCGACGTTGTCACCGAGCCTGTCTCTTTCGGTTGCAAACTCGGCTGTGGCCGCCTCGAGCTCGCCTTGGGTCGTTGTCAAGTCCTCCTCGAGGCGGTCGGTTTCGCCGCGGGCCGCCTCGAGCGCGCTGCGGCTGTCCGCCAGCTCACCCTCGAGCTCGTCCGCGCGCGCGGCTTGGGTCTCACCCTCGGCCGACGCGGCCTCGAGAGCCTCTTGCGTTTCGCTCAAGTCCGCCGCCAACCGGTCGCGGTCGGCCTGGGCCGCCGAGCGCTCGAAGG
>JALZLY010000124.1 GCA_030858465.1 Deinococcota bacterium | reverse complement strand
TGGTTGAGGTCGATGCCGGTGTCGAGCACGGCGACGTCCACGTCGACGCGCAGGTCGTCGCTGCCGTTGATGTTCAGCTTGCCGTTGGTATCGGCGAAGATGCGCTGGACGCCGGTGGGGACGGTCTGCCCAGCGATGTGGGCAACCTGGTCCTGCTCGACGTACCTCACGCGCGGGTCGCGTTGCAATGCCTGGAGACGGCCCGCCGGAATCTCGGCGGCAAAGCCGAAGATGGCCGCGCCGTAGGCATACTTGGGCTGCACGCCGAGTCCGCGCGCGATCTCGGCGGCCCTGGCCTGGTTGGCGGCGTGACCGCCCGGCGCGAACCGAGGCTCGAGCACCACGATGTATTGCCCATCGACGGCGGTACTGCCGACATCTTCGGGAGTGGGCACCTGCTGGCTACAAGAGGCCAGCACAAGCGCCACCACGACCAAAACGGTTAATCGGTACGCCTTTGACATTTTTCCTTCGCCCTTTCCGGAGTGAGATCTTGCATGTGGAGTGCTGCTATGATGTAGAAACTTACTATACCGTGAAGCGTCTGCACATAAATGTAGGCTAGTACAGTCTTGCGCATCTGCCGCTCTGCTTGCCAAGGTAAGGTGTGGTGAGTTCTTGACAAAAAAAGCAAATTTCCGGCAGGACGAAATGCCCTAGCTCCCGTAAACCCTCTCCAGGCTGAACCATGGCTGGCAGGAGGATACTTTTGCAACCAAAGGGCTTGCCCATGCAAGTGCAACCAAAGGGCTTGCCCATGCAAGAGGCTTGCTCGTGAAGGTGTGGTGAGGGTTTTGTTACGTTCTCTTGTATAGGGTTGAACTGTAACACTTTTGGCTCGCGTTAAGTTTTCGTTTTAAGTTACGGTTAGCGAAGGAGGATATCGGACGTGAAAAAGCTATCGATCTTCATTGCCATGCTTGCGCTGGTTTTCAGCGTGGCGGTGGCCCAGCAGCAAACCCAGGAGGCTGCGCCCGAGGGTGAGCAGGCGATGGTGCGTTTTGTGCATTTGGCTCCAGATGCCCCCACTGTCGATGTTTCCATCACGGCTGATGGGGCAATGACGGCAGACCCTGCAACCGAAGACCCTGCAACCGAAGAGACCGAGGACCCTGCAACCGAAGAAGAACCCACGACCGAAGAGGATCCTGCAACCGAGGAAACCGAAGAGCCTACGACTGAAGAAGATCCTGCAACCGAAGAGGACCCTGCAACCGAGGAAACTGAAGAGCCTACGACTGAAGCTGCCGACGAAGAGACAAGCTTCAATGCCGTCTCGTTCAGGGATGTGAGCGACTATCAGTCCGTGCCCTCCGGCATGTTGAACATCGAGGTGACTGCCGAAGGCCAGCCGGTTCTCACGGCGATGCTCGAGCTCGAGCCGGGCCAGTACTATACCCTCATCGCGCTACGCGACGAGGAAGAGGCCGTGACAGCGACCATGACAGAAGAGGAAGAGCCGGTGACGGAAGAAGAGCCGGTGACGGAGGAAACGGAAGAAGTAACGGAAGAGACGGAAGAGACCGAAACGGAAGAGACGGCGCCGACGGAAGAGGCAGCGACCGCCTTGCGTATCCAAGTCTTTCTCGACGAGGTGACGACGCCTCCCGGTGAAAATGAAGCGCTCGTTCGGGTGGTCCACGCGCTTCCTGGAGCCGGCAGTGTCGATGTCGCGGCGGTTGACGGCGACGTAGTCGTAGAAGGCTTGAGCTATTCGCTCCTCAGCGAATACTTTGCCGTTCCCGAAGGAGTCAGCCTGGAAATCCGCGCGGCTGGCGCCGAAGGGGCCACCGAAACCCCTGCAACCGAAGACGCTGCGACTGAGGAAGCTGATACCGAAGACCAAGAAACCGAAGACCAAGAAACCGAAGCTCCTGCAGTGGTCGAAGAAGCCATTGTGGAAATTAGCACCGACGAGCTGCAGTCCGGCTCGATCTACACCATCTTCATCACTCAGGACGAGCAAGGACAGCCCGAAGCCTTGATCGTAGAAGACATGATCGAGACGGGGATGATGGAAGACGCTGCAGCAGGTGAAGGCGTAACCGGTGGTGAAGGCGTCACTGGCGGCGAAGGTGTGACCGGCGGTGAAGGTGCCACCGGCGGCGAGGGTGAAACCGGTGAAGGTGTAACCGGTGGTGAGGGTGCTACTGGTGGCGAAGGCGTAACCGGTGGCGAAGGTGCCACTGGCGGTGAAGGTGCCACTGGTGGCGAAGGTGTGACCGGTGGTGAAGGTGCCACTGGTGGCGAAGGCGTCACCGGTGGTGAGGGTGCTACTGGCGGTGAAGGCGCGACCGGAGGTGAGGGAGCGGGTAACTAAGCCGAGACAAGTCGAAAAGCCTTGGAGGCCCCTCGTACGAGGGGCCTTTGCTATGTCCTATGCTTCAGCTCTGTGCTTCTAGGTCGCCGAGCTTGACCACCGTGCCCTTTGCTCTGGCCTCTTCGGCGGCAAAGGCCATGAGGTGGCTCTCGGTGGAGGCGGCCAGCGAGCTGAGCGCCTCGGGAACCTCGAGCCCTGCTTTGACCATGTGCAGGCGCTCCAAAAAGGCCCGCATCAGGCCGTCGTCGCCGCCCGCGTGGTCCGGGCCTGCCGCCACCCGGATGAAGTCACTTTCGTTGTCCAAAAAGCCGCGCACCTCGATCTCGCCCTTGTCCAGGTGGCCACGTATCTCCCCCTGGCTGCCCATGAGCTTGAGCGTGCGGGTGTTCTCGCTGGTAAAGGCGGAGACGGTGAGCGTGGCGGTGACGGCACCCGCGAACTCGAGCGCTACCACCTGGTGGTCGGCCACGTCGTTGTCGCAGCGGTAGACGCAGCGGCCGTAGGGGCCGCTCCGCAAGGCCTTCAGCCGGCCCTCCGGGCTGGTGTCGGCGGTCATCGCGGAGACGGGCCAGCCGTGGTTCTCGGCGTGCTCTTCTAGGTAGAAGCGCACCGCGGAATAGGGGCAGCCGCGCTCGACGGCGCAGTCCAGACAGCGCTCACCGGCGCCCACGGGCGCGCTCTCGGCTTTAAAGTAGCCGAGGCCGCCAAAAGAGGCGACGCGCAAACAGGGCGCGCCGACGAGCCAGCGCAAGAGGTCGAGGTCGTGGCAGGCCTTGGCGAGGATCATCGGGCTCGCCGCCGACAGCTTCCGCCAGTTGCCGCGCACGAAGGAATGGGCGAAGTGCCAGTAGCCGACGTTCTCGAGGTGAAGGACCGTCATCAGCCGGCCGATGCGGCCCTCGTCCAGAAGGCGCTTGAGGGTCGCGAAAAAGGCGGTGTAGCGAAGCACGTGCGCGACCGTGACCGAGCCCCGGCTACAAGACGCCGCCCGGGCGAGCCTGAGCACCTCCTCACGCGTGGGCGCGATGGGCTTCTCGAGGAGAATGGGGTAGCCGAGCTCGAGCGCCCTCATGGCGGGCCCCAGGTGCAGCCGGTCGGGCGTGGCGATGATGACCGCGTCCGGGGCGGGAGCGGTTTCAAAGAGGTCTTCCCAGCTCGCGTAGAGGCGGTCAGGCGAGAGCCCGTGCAGGGCGGCCAGGCCCTTTCGCCGCGCCCCGTCGGGCTCGGCGATGAAGGCGAGGCGAGCGAGCTCCGGGTGACGGCGAAGGGAGTCGGCGTAGACGCGGCCGCCCCGGTTGCCCGCGCCGATCAGGGCGATCTCGAGGGGAGTGGCGGCCACGCTTCAGCCGTCTTTCGCCAGCACGGTCTCGAACTCCCGCGGCCTCATCTCGTCGCGGATAAAGTTGCGCGCCTGGTAGTTGCGCACGCCGTCCCAAGGGCTGGTCCGACCGGGAGCGTTCAGCAGGTCGTCGAAAGCAAAGACCCGGGGCTCGCTCTTGATCAGCCAGTGACGGGGTGCTGACATAAGAGAAGTATACGCAAGAGAAGTATACGCAAAGAAGCCTCAGTGCCCTGCCGGCGCCGGTGTCCTTACCCGCTTGGCGTCTTGGGGTATAGTCTCCCCGTGTACAAGATTCTGGTAACCGACACCATCCAGCTCGGGGACGCGGAGTATCTCGATGCCCACGTCGACTACCGCGAGGGCATCGCTCGAGACGAACTCCTCGAGATCGTCGGGGACTACGACGCCATCATCACCCGCAGCCGCACCCAAGTCGATGAGGCCCTGGTCAGGGCCGGCAAGAACCTCAAGGTGATCGGTCGGGGCGGGGTCGGGGTGGACAACATCGACATCGACGCGGCCAGCCGCCGGGGCCTGCTGGTCCTGAACGCGCCCGAGGCCAACAACATCTCGGCGGCCGAGCTGGCGGTCGCGCTCATGCTCTGTGCCGCGCGGGGCGTGAGCCGCTCGGACCGGCTCATCCGCCAGGGAGAGTGGGACCGCAAGTTCCTGGGCCGCGAGGTCAAGGGCGCCAAACTCGGTATCGTCGGCATCGGCCGCATCGGCTCCCTGGTGAGCCGCCGCGCCCAGGGCCTGGGCATGACGGTGATGGCCTACGACCCCTACATCACCCGGCACCGCAGCCTGGCGCTCAAGGTCGAGCTCTTCGACGAACTGGACGAGATGCTGAAAGTGGCCAACTTCCTCACCGTCCACACCCCGCTGACCGACGAGACGCGGGGCATGATCGGCGCGCGCGAGCTGGCGCTCCTGCCCGAGCACGCGGTGGTCGTCAACGCCGCGCGCGGCGGCATCATCGACGAGGAGGCGCTTCTGGGCGCTCTCGAGTCCGGCCATCTCTTCGCGGCCGGTTTGGACGTCTTCGTGCTCGAGCCGCCCTCGGCCGACCACCCCCTGCTTGAGCGCGACGACGTCGTCCTCACCGCCCACTTGGGCGCCAACACCGCCGAGGCGCAGGCTAGAGTCGGCTCGGAGATCTTGGAGCGCACCGTCCTCGCCCTGCGCGGCGACTACTCGAGGGGCGTCGTCAACGCGCCCGCGCTCTCGCCCGAAATAGCCGCGGCCCTGGGGCCGCACCTCAAGCTCGGCGAGGCGCTCGGCAGCCTGGCCGCTCAGCTCGTGCGCGGCCGGGTGAGGGAACTCCAAGTTGAGTTCGCGGGCACCTTTGCCGTCGACCCCGACCCCATCGCGGTGGCGGTGACCAAGGGCTTTTTGGAGCCCATCTTGGACGAGCCGCCCAACTACGTCAACGCCCCCTCGATCGCCAAGGAGCGCGACATAAGGATCTCCAAAGTGATGGCCGCGCGCGGCCGGGGCTACACCAGCCACGTCGAACTGCGTGTCATCACCTCCGAAGAGACCTTCAAGGTGGGCGGGACGGTGCTTGGCCATGACCCCCGCATCGTCAGCATCAACGACTACCCCATCGAGCTCAAGCCCGAGGGCGCCATGCTCATCTGCAGCAACTACGATCGCCCCGGCGCGGTCGGCAAGGTGGGCACGGTCTTAGGCAACGCCGGGGTGAACATCTCCGGCATGCAGCTGAGCCGCGCCCAAGAGGACGGCCTGGCGCTCTTCGCCCTGACCCTCGACCAGGTGCCGCCCGAGAGCGTCCTCGACATTCTCCGCAACATGACCGACGTGATCCGCACCTTGAGCATGGTGCGCTTCTAGTGTTTAGGCCCCGCCTCTACGCCCCCGGCCCGGTCGAGGTGCCGCCGCAGGTTTTGGCGGCGCTCGCCCGCCCGGTCGTGCACCACCGCACGGCGGCGTTCAAGGCGCTCCTGCTGGAGGCCCGCCGCAAGCTGGCCGAGGTGAGCTGCGTCCCCGGCGACGACGTGGTGATCCTCTCGGGCAGCGGCAGCGCCGCCCTCGAGGCCGGCCTGCTCGCCACCGTCCCCAGGGGCGCCAAGGTGCTGGCGGTGAACGCCGGCAAGTTCGGCGAGCGCTGGCTCAGGCTGGCGGAAACCTACGGCTACGAGGTCATCGAACTCAAGCTCGACTGGGGCCGCGCCGTCAAGGCCGAGGAGGTGGCGGCGGCGTTAGGGCCCGACGTGAAGGCGGTCCTGGCGACCCACTCCGAGACCTCGACGGGCGTCCTGCACGATATCGCGGCGCTGAGCAGCGCGGTCAAAGGGGAAACGCCCGACGCGCTCGTGCTCGTGGACTGCGTGACCAGCCTGGCGGCGGCGGAGCTGCGTCCCAGGGACTGGGGCCTGGACGGCGTCTTCTCGGGCAGCCAGAAGGGTCTGATGTGCCCGCCCGGCCTGGCCTTCGCCTGGCTCTCCGAGCGGGCCTGGGCGAGCAGCGATAACCTCAACTCGAGCTTCTACTTGGACCTGCGCAAGGAGCGCGAGAACCAGCAGCAGGGTCAGACCGCCTACACCCCGGCCGTCAGCCTCGTCTACGCCCTGGACGCCGCCCTCGACATGATTTTGGAGGAGGGTATCGAGGCCCTCTGGGCGCGCCGCGAGAGGCTCAACCGCGCGATTTTGGAGGCGGGCGAGGCCGTCGGCTGCCGCTCCTACGCCGAGCGCCCGAGCCCCGCCGTGGCCGCGCTCGCTTCTCCCAAAGGCGTCGCCGCGCCCGCTATCGTCAGGGGCTTCGCCGCGCGCGGCATGCATATCGCCGGGGGCCAGGACCAGGCTAAGCCCGTCCTCTTCCGACCGTCCTTGCTGGGCTACGCCGACCCCTATGACGCGGTGGCGGTGGCGGCGGCGCTCGAGGACGTGTTGCGCGACCTCGGCAGGGAGGTTCCCTACGGGCGAGCGGTGAGCAGGGCGCTCGAGGTCCTGAACGAGGTTCGCTAGGAACGTCGGCGGCCTCACAAGACTCGTGGCTCGAGGCTGGCTGGTGCTAAGATGCCATTCTTTGCTCGAGCAGACTTTCGTGTGCTATGCACTTTAACCAGGCGCTGAAAGGGACAGCGACTCGTTCACCTGCAAACGCAAAAAGGAGTTGGAGTATATTCCACACCGTATTCTGGTTCTAACGGAAGCTGTTGCTCGAGGTCAAGTTGACAAACGGGTCTTGCACTTTAGACAACCGTCGTCCGGCCAGAAGCACGACCAGTACAGTATTTGCACAACAACCAACGTCATCTTGCGATTCCTAGAAGGGCTTATGCGTGATGTCCTGGGTACTCAAAAACGCCGTTCTAGACGCAAGAGTTTGGCAGCAACAGAAAACGATAAAATCAGGCATGTCTTTCTTGCACGCTTTTCTCACGTTTGGGTTCCGGCATGAATGAAACAGCGGCCGTGCAGGCGCTCGCCCTCGAGCTGGCCCATGAAGCCCTCGAGGTCATGAACGACGTCAAGCGCAGCGGCCTGAAGACGCGGCAGAAGTCGGACGCCGCCGACCCCGTCACGCTGTCCGATACGCGCATCGAGGCGCTGGCACTGGCGCAGGTCGCGGCGGGCCAGGCCGAACTCTTCATCTCGGGCCGGCTGCAACCCTACGACAAGGCGGGCGGGCTCATGCTCATAGGGGAGGCTGGCGGCGACCCCGGCGCGGGGGCGCTCGAGGCTGCGCCGGTGCTCGCGGGAGCACCCGCCTTGGCGCGAGCGGCGATCGAGGCGCTTAGAGCCTTGTGACAACGGTTTGCAAACGCATCTTTATCAACCTATAATGTTGCTATGGTAACCTCTGCGCTGAGAGACACGAGACTTCAAGCGTTCAACCGAGTGCTCGCTGCCACCCCTGACGCCGTCGAAAGCGCCGTCTTGCACAACCAGCTCGTGGGGGAAACGTCGCTCGATGCGGTTTTGGGCAACCTCGCCGGGCTGCTGGGTATTGGCAAGGTAGACGCGCTCAACGTGCTCGGCGTCAGCCGTTCTCGCAAGAGCCGCAACCCGGTCATGAACGTCGCGTTGCTCGACCGTGCCTATAGCGCCCTTGACATCTACGCGCGGGTCGCCAGCCTGATAGGCACCGAGCATACCCCGAACTGGTTCCAAACCCCCAAGCAGACCCTAGACGGCGCACGTCCCATCGACCTCCTCGAGACGCGGGTGGGTCTGGCTAAGCTGACAGGCGTGGTCACCGCGCTTGAAGACGGCTCCTTTCTTTGACATAGCGTCTTTGACATAGCGGTGACCAGAAGCTACCGGCTGGCCTACACAGATTCGCTTCTGGCCGCGTTCAGGCCTCGTGGCGCACAGGCGCGCTGGAACAGTGAAGGGACCGTCATCGTTTACACGTCGGAGCATCCCGCGCTCGCCGCTCTTGAGATCCTGAACGGCTGGGAAGTTTACGCGAACCTCAGAGGTTACCATCTCTACCGCTGCACGTTCGAAACCGCACTGGTATGCGAGACGGCAACGAGTCTTGATATCCATGACAGAGCGGCTACCCGCACATACGGGGACGCGTGGGTCAGAAAGCGAGAGAGTGTGGCGCTAAAGGTACCTTCCGTGGCGGTAGCAGAGAGCAGCAACTATCTCTTCAATCCTAATCACCCCGACTTCTTAGCCAAAGTCAAGCTCGAGCACCTCGGTCCGTTCAGTTTTGACGAGCGCGTGGAGAGACTTGTGCAGAAGTCTAGCAACGCTGACGGTGGTGACGTGCCACGCTAACCCCAAAGCGTGCAGGCCGCCTCGACTCCTGGCTTCACTTTTGAACTCAACGCGTCGCACCCTCGGCGGGCAGGAGATAGATGCCCGCGGGCTTGAAGGTCAAGCGGACCTCGTCGCCCGGCCGCGCCTGCGACATGCCCTCGCCGGACATCACCGCCATCACCTCGCCGGCTGGGGTCTCGAAGAGAAAGTCCGTCGCCGAGCCCAAGTAGGCAGCGCTCCGCACCCTGGCCCCCAGCCCTTCGGCAGCGAACTGCACCGCCTCGGGCCTCACCATCACCGTGACCCTGCCGGGCGCCGTCTCCTGAACGTGGGCGAAGCGGTAGTCGCCGAGCGTGACCGCCGCGCCGTCGTAGTCACCCGCGAGAAAGTTGGCCGAGCCGATGAAGTCGGCGACGAAGCGGCTCCTTGGCGCCGCGTAGAGCTCGTGCGGCGTGCCGACCTGCTCGACGCGCCCGCCGTTCATGACCACGATGCGGTCGCTGATCGCCAGCGCTTCCTCCTGGTCGTGGGTGACGTAGACGCTGGTGATGCCGAGGCGCTGTTGCAACTGGCGGATCTCGTCGCGCACGCGCCGCCGCAGCTTGGCGTCCAAGTTGGACAGGGGCTCGTCGAAGAGGAGCACCTTGGGCTGCATGACGAGCGCTCGAGCGAGCGCCACGCGCTGCTGCTGACCGCCCGACAGCGCGCTCGGCGCCCGCGCCTCCAGACCCTGCAAGCCGACGAGCTCGAGCGCCTCGCCCACCCGGCGGTGCAGTTCCTCGGCGGGCCGGCGCGTCACCCGCAGGCCGTAGGCGACGTTCTCAAAGACGCTCATGTGCGGAAAGAGCGCGTAGGACTGAAAGACCATGGTCACGTCGCGCAGATAGGCGGGCTGGCGGGTCACGTCCTCGCGGTCGAGCAGGATCTGTCCCTCGTCGGGGCGCTCGAGTCCTGCTATCAGCCGCAGGGTGGTGGTCTTGCCGCAGCCCGACGGACCCAAGAGCGTGACCAGTTCGCCCGTCTCGATCGCCAAGTCCACATGGTCGACCGCCACGACTCCGCCGCCCCGGCGGCTCGAGGCGAAGCGTTTGACGAGCCCTCGCAGGGTGACGGGCGCGGCGGGGAGTTGTTGCAGGGTCGCTGGCGGGGTCGCTGGCAGGGTCATCGGCGGGGTCACTGGGCACCTCCAGTGTGCTTGGCGCCCAGGCGCTGCGCCAGAAAGAGGACGAGCAGGATGAGGCTGAGCATCGACACGATGAGGACCGTCCCCATCGCCGCGGCGCGGCCGAGCTGGCCCTGCTCGACCCAGCCGAGCAGCAAGACCGTGGCGAGCTGGTTGCCGGGGCTCACCAGGAAGATGACCTGGCTTACCGCGGTCATGGCGCTCACGAAGGCGAAGATCAAACCGGTCACCAGCGTGTTGGCGAGCAGCGGCAGGAGGATGCGCCTGAAGGTCACCAAGGAGCGCGCGCGCAGCATGGTGGAGGCTTCCTCGAGGCTGACGTCGAGTTGCGCGAGCCCGGCCGTCGCCGCGCGAATAGACACCGGCATGTTGCGAAAGACCAGGGCCAGGACGATGATCACCGCGCTGGCTGTGAGCAGCCAGGGGCCGGTGTTGAAGGCGAAGATGTAAGCCACCCCCATAACCGTGCCGGGCGTGGCGAAGGACAGCAAGGAGCCGAACTCGACGAAGCGCCTCCCGAAAAAGCGGTGCCGGACGACCAGGTAGGCGATCAGCCCGCCCAGGAGCATGGCGGGCACGGCGCTGATGGCGGCCACTCTAGCGGTGTAGAGCAGGACCGGCCAGCCCGCCCGCATGAAGTCCCGGTAGTGCTGGGTAGTGAAGGCGTAGTTGACGCCCCAGAGCTGCGTGAACGAGCCCACGATGATCGAGGCGTAAAGCGCCAAGACCAGGGCCGTCCAGACCGCAAAGACGGCCAGCAGGGCGGCCTCGAGCAGGGCCGGCAGGCGCGCGAAGGCGCCGGCGCTCGGCTTGCCGGTGACCGTGACGAAGGAGCCCGCGCCCAGCCACCAGCGCTGCGCGAAAAAGGCCAGCAGCACCAAGGCCAGCAAGACCACACCGTAAGCGGCCGCCTCGCTCGGGTTGTAACGGCCGGTCAAGGCCAAAAAGACCTCGGTAGCGAGAAAGTTGCGGTCGCCGCCCAGGATCAGCGGGTTGCCAAAGTCGGCCAAGGACTCGATCATGCTGAGCAAAAAGGCCGCGGTGAGGCCGGGGCGCAGGAGCGGCCAGGTGACGGTGCGCAGGAGGTGCCACCGTCCCGCGCCGAGCGTCTGCGCCGCCTCCTCCAAGGCCGGGTTCAAGGAGGCGAGCGAGCCGCGCAAGATGAGGTAGGCCACCGGCGTAAAGGCCAGGATCTGAGCCAAGGCCACGCCGGGAACGCCGTAGATGGCGTTCGAGGAGATATCGAAGACACCGTAGGTGATAAGACCCCGCCGCCCCAGGAGAAAGATCATCGCAAAGGCCAGGATGAAAGGCGGGGTGATGATCGGCAAGAGACCCATCACCCCGAGCGAGCGGCCCAGCGGCCGCCAGCGCGCCCGCTGCCCCAGAAGCGCGAAGGCCAGGCCCAGAAGCGTGCACGAGGGCGCCACGATCACCACGAGCAGCAGGCTCGTCGGCAGGGCGCCGCGGCCGTAAACCATCACCCCCGCGAGCCCGCCCAGGACCCCGCCGAGCAGCAGCTGAACCAGCACGCGGCCCAGCGACGCGCGCCTGAACGCCGCCAGTGTCCCCAGCAAGAGCGCGCCCAGCAGGCTGAACAGACCCGTCAGCCCGAGCTCATCGCGGGCGCTGCGAGGATTATCGAGAAAGAAAAAGAGCGGGTGGCTCAAGGTCGTCTGAAGCTGCGCCAGCGAGAGCCGTCCGTCGATGACGATGGCGCCGCGCAGGACAGTAAGGAGCGGGTAGACGATAAAGAGCACCACGAAGAGCGTCACGAAGAGGATGCTGACGGCGATAAAGGGATCGCCGTAGACCCGGCCGGACTCGCTGAGCCCGTAGCCCGTCGCGGTAAGCAGCGCGCCCAGCGAGACGAGCGCGCCCAAACCGAAGGGAATGGCGGTGACGACGAGCCAAGCGAGCCCCGCCACGAGGCCCAGCGCGGCAAAGAGCGCGACCAGGTCGCCGCGCTGCGCGGTCCTCAGCGGCAGAACGCTGACGAGCAGCGCGGCGAGCGCAAAGGCGAGCACCAGCCACAGCCAGGGGCTGCCGAGGTTCCAGGGCGCGTAGGCCGCGTCGAGCGGCAAGAAAGGGCGGCCGGGGCGGCCAAAGGGCAAGAGCAAGAAACCGGCTACGGCGAGCGCCGCCGGCAGCCAGGCGCCGCTGACGGCCGGGCCCCGGCGCGACCCCGGCGCGGCCAAGGCAAAGGCGCGCCTCATAAGCGAGAAAAGGAGGGGCTCACGAGAGGGCTCTCACAAGGGGCCTGATGACGCTTGGCGGCGGAGCGAGATCGCTCCGCCGCCTGACGCTGCGCAAGCCTAACGCGGCGTCGGAAAGATCTCGTTCGTCCAGCGCGCCACCAGGGCGTCGCGCACCTCGAGCGTGCCGAAGCGGTCAAAGTCGTAGTCGATCAGGTTGATGCTGTCCAAGTCCGGCGCCAGCGGCGAGACCGGGGTGCCCATGTTGGTCTGCACCTGGTAGGAGTCGCCCTGTTCGGCGGCGATGGCCTGCGCCTCGGGCGTCAGTGCCCACTCGATGAACGCTATGGCCGCCTCGCGGTTGGGCGCGCCCGCAAGGAGGCTGATGCCGCCGATCTCGTAGCCCGTGCCCTCCTCGGGGGCCAAGACGAGCAGCGGAAAGCCCTGTTGGGCGAACTTGACGCCGTCGTGCATGAACTGAATCGCCACGGCCACCTCGCCGCGGCCGGCGAGCTGCCCCGGCGCGCTGCCCGACGAGGTGTACTGGGCGATGTTCTGGTGGATGTCGGCCAGAAGCTCAAAGGCTTCATCCTCGCCGAAGATCTGCACTAGGGTGGCGATGATGGTGTAGCCCGTTCCCGAGGAGTTGGGGTCGGGCATGGCGATGAGGCCGCGATACTGCGGGTCGGCCAGGTCGCGCCAGCTCGTCGGCACCGTAAGCCCTTGCTCCTCGACGACCTGCTCGTTGACGACGAAGCCGAGCGCCCCGGCGTAGAGCGGAATGTACTCGTCGGCGACGGCCTCGCGCAGGCTGGGGAGGAGGTCCTCCCAAACCGAGGGCCGGTAGAACTCGGTGAGGCCCTCGCGGGCGGCGATCAGGTGCGGGTCGCCGGTGCCGCCGAACCACACGTCGAAGACCGGGTTGGCCGCCTCGGCGCGAATGCGAGCCAGCGCGTCTTGCGAGCTGACGCGAATGAACTCGAGCTCGCCGCCCGTCGCCTCGCCAAAGGCCGGGCCCAGCGCCTCGCACCAGGCCAGGTCGGGGCTGCAAAGGACGTTGACGCGCTGCGCCGAGGCCAGCCCGCCCAGAATAGTAACCGCCAGCAAGAAAACCAACCATCGCTTCATGTGTATCTCCCCTTTCGCGCGACCCTTCGCGCGTATGCCTGCGTGTCACTCCATCATAACACGCCGCCACGCGCAGAAACACCGCCCCCTAGAACTACCGCGCCCAGGTCAGCGCCAGGTCAGGCTAACCCCAGGTTATAGAGCGCCGCTTCGTCGCCGATCTCCTCGCCAATGTCCTCGAGCACCACGGCTTTGCGCGCGGCTCAGGCCGAGGGAGGGCGACCCTCCTCGGCCTGAGCATGTCGCTCGTCTTGAAACAAGGCATCTTCACCTCGCCGTCTCGCGGCCTTGGAGGTAGGCCATCACGTCCTTCGGCCTGTCCGTAGCGATGACGACGTTCTCTAAGGGAGCTACGATGTCCCAGAACCACGCGTCGTCAGGACTTGCCCAGAAACGCATGAGGTGGCCATGCGTTCTTCCCAGACGGTCGGCTTCAACCATCTGATCGACCAGATACTCGGAAACCTCTGTCTTCCCGTCCCGCATCAACTCGTTTGCCAATCTCCATGCACTTTGTCCCAGCTGGTCGCTCAGGTTCTCCAGGGTCAGGCCAGGATACTCGCCGGCATAGTCCCTGACGATCTCCTCCTTAGAAACGAGAAAATCGAAGAATTGCTCGATATCGCTGTAGGCCCGGAGGTTGCTGCTGATTATCGGCATTCGCCAGCGGTTATCGAGGTAGGCAGGCGACTCCCACACGGTAGGGTCGTAGATGTCGCCAAATCTTCCATCGGCGGTGGCGTTGAAGACCGGGTACTCACCGAGGACATCCTCATCTGGCTCGGCGTTGGTGAACACCGTCAC
>JALZLY010000123.1 GCA_030858465.1 Deinococcota bacterium | reverse complement strand
CCTCTTGCTGGTAGGCGCTTTCGCCGCGCTCTTCGCTCAAGTTGGGATGCGCCTCCTGGAACCTTGGCCACTCAAATTCATCCTCGACCGAGTAATCGTTACGGCACCGAACGGCGGCACTTCAGGGCTGGCTTTTGTTGATGCGTTGTCACCAACAGCGCTCCTAACGGTTTCAGCGGTTGGCTTGGTGATTATCATCGCCTTGCGTGCTGCCGCTGAGTACGCCAGCACCATCGGCTTCGCGCTCATCGGCAACCGGGTCCTGACGCGGGTACGGGGTGAGCTTTACGAGCACCTGCAGCGCCTCTCGCTCTCTTACCACACAGGGGCCAAAGGGGGTGACCTCACACTCCGGGTCATCAGTGATGTGGGCATGCTCAAGGAGATCGCCGTTACCGCCGTTTTGCCCATGCTCGGCAACATCTTCATCCTCATCGGCATGCTCGCGGTGATGTTTCTCCTGCAGTGGCAGTTAGCGCTTATCGCCGTGGCAATCTTCCCGATCTTCTGGTTGGTGTCCGCGCGTCAAGGTAACCTCATCCGCGAGGTTTCACGCAAGCAACGCAAGCGTGAGGGGGCGATGGCCGCGATGGCCGCCGAATCGATTGGTGCCATCAAGATCGTTCAGGCGCTGTCACTGGAGCCGACCTTCAATAAAGCATTCTTGAGCCAGAACCAAAAGAGCCTGAAGGAGGGCATCAAGGCCAAGCGCTTGGCGACGGGCCTGGAGCGCACCGTGGATGTGCTCATCGCGACGTCCACGGCGTTGGTGCTCTTTTTCGGCGCGCGGCTTGTGCTGGGCGGCGCACTTACCCCCGGTGACCTCATCGTCTTTATCACCTACTTGAAGAACGCCTTCAAGCCGATGCGCGACTTCGCGAAGTTCACCGGCCGCCTCGCCAAGGCGAGCGCCGCGGGAGAGCGCGTCCTGGAGATCCTCGACCGCGAGCCTGACATCCGCGATGCGCCCGGCGCCGTGTCCGCGCCTCCCCTCAAAGGAGCGGTGCATTTCGAGGGGCTCTCCTTCGCTTACGACTCGGCCCAGCCCGTGCTGAAAGATATCGACATCCGCGTCAACGCGGGCGAGCGCGTCGCCATCGTCGGCCCGTCGGGGAGCGGCAAGTCCACCCTGGCGAGCCTCCTGCCGCGCCTTTACGACCCCGAGATGGGCCGGGTGACAATTGACGGGCGCGACATCCGCGACTACACGCTTCAGTCCTTGCGGGGTCAGATCAGCGTGGTCTTGCAGGACAACCTGCTTTTCGGCGCCAGCGTGCGCGATAACATTGCCTTCGGCGTGCCGGGGGCGAGCGACGAGGAGGTCGACGCCGCGGCTAGGCTGGCCCACGCCCACGACTTCATCATGGCCTTGCCGAAGGGCTACGCCACCGTTCTGGGCGAGCGCGGCGCCACGCTCTCGGGTGGGCAACGCCAGCGGATAGCGGTGGCGCGCGCCGCCATCCGCAAGGCGCCGATTCTCATCCTGGACGAGCCGACGGTTGGTCTCGACGAGGAGAACGAGCGCTGGGTGAGCGCGTCTCTGGATGAGATCTCCAAGGCGCAAACGACGCTGCTTATCACCCACGACCTGGGCTTTGCGGCAAGGGCCGACCGCGTCGTCTATATCGAGAACGGCCAGGTGCTCGAGGAGGGCAACCACGAGGCGCTCATACGGCTAGGTGGGCGCTACGCTACGCTCTACAGAATGCAGCTCGCGACCGAAGGCAGGACCCGCGCCGAGGAGAAGGCCTATGCCGCCTAGTGAGCTGCTCGTCCAGGACCAAGACATCATCCGCCGCGACCGGCAGCTGCCTGGGCTGGGGCGACTTCTTGACCCCCAGGCCTTTGCTGAGGCCCTGCGCGTGGCATTGCCGGGGAGGCGTGTTGGGGAGGCGCGCGTCCGCTACCTCCGTTACAAACCCGGCACGAATTGCCTGGTCGCCTACCAGCTCGAGCTGGACGGCCATGTGACGGACGCCTACGCCAAAGCCTACCGCTTGGACGCAGCCGACAAGCTCCGCAGCGCCATAGAGAAGGGGCGCGGCCATGGCAGACTAAGACCGCAGGTTTTAGACCCGATGATCGCCGTTTACGCCTTTCCAGCCGACCGCAAGCTGGCGGCGCTCAACAAGGTAGCTGAAACGGAAGCGCGCGCGCACTTTCTCGGTAAGCTCCTGCCAGCGCAGCCTGAGCTGCACCGCGCGCACCTGCGCCCGCTGCGCTACAAGCCCGAGCGCCGCTTCGTGGCTCAGCTCGCCGCTGGTGGACTGCGGGTCGTCCTCAAACTCTACGACGAGTACGACTTTGAAAGGGCGCGACGGGGCGCGCAGGCGTTTCGAGATGGACCAGTGAAGCTTGCTCCCCTGCTAGGGGGCTCGAGCAGCAAGCGTGCGCTCGTCTGGGCTTGGGTGCCGGGCCGCCCGCTCGACCAGGTTTTGGCGGAATG
>JALZLY010000122.1 GCA_030858465.1 Deinococcota bacterium | reverse complement strand
CTTGCGTCCGGCCCGCTCTTGGGCCAAGCCTTCAGTCGGCCGGCTGGGCGTCGAACATCCACAGCATCTCGTCGGGCCTGGGCGACCAGTCGACGTTTACGTTGACGCCGGCCAGGTTCTCGAGCTGGAAAAGGAAGATCATGGGGCGCTCTTCCACCACGATGCTGCTCTACCGATTGGAGTGTGATTCCATGATTCACCGAGTCTATTCCCCACACACGCGAGATGATCCGCAGCAGCCCATCGCCAGCGACGAGGTTTGCCGCTTCCCACAGGTGGGGTAAACAGACCTTACAGACCTTGTCACATCCAAGGAACACGGCCTAGGGTACACTTAGCGCCATGACAGAGCGCCCCATGAAGCGACTTTACTTTGGCACCGACGGCATCCGCGGCGTGGCCGGCCAAGCCCCTCTCACCGCGGAGTTTGCCTTTCGGATGGGCGTGGCCGCCGCCGAGACCCTCAAGAACGGCGACAGACCCAGCTTCATCATCGGCATGGACACCCGGCGCTCCGGGCCGATGCTGGCGCACGCGGTCGCCGCCGGGCTCAACTCGAGAGGCGCCGATACCGTCTTTCTGGGGGTGATGCCCACGCCCGCCGTGTCTTACCTCTGCAAGGCGCGCGGCGCCGACGCGGGCATCATGGTGAGCGCCTCGCACAACCCCTACTACGACAACGGCATCAAGCTTTTCGGCGCCGACGGCGAAAAGCTCCCCGACGCGCGCGAGGCCGAGATCGAGAGCCGCCTGGAAAACCCTGAGCTGCCCCTCGTCACCGGCGCGGCCATCGGCGGCTCGAGCCGCTACCGGCACCAGGACGACGACTACTACAGCTTCCTGCTCGAGCAGGCGCCTTCGCTGGACGGCATGCGCGTGGCGCTCGACTGCGCCCACGGCGCGAGCTACCAGCTCGCCCCGCGCCTGTTTGGCGACATCGGCGCCCGGCTTACGGTCATCAACGCCGAGCCCGACGGCGTCAACATCAACGTGGACTGCGGCTCGACGCATATCGCGGGGCTCCAGGAGCGGGTGAGGGCGCAGGGGCTGGACGCGGGCGTGGCCTTTGACGGCGACGCCGACCGGGCGCTGCTGGTGGACCGGCGGGGCCGCCTCGTCTCGGGCGACCACATCCTGGCGATGTGCGCCCTCAGCCGCCACGAGACGGCGGTGGTGGCTACCTTGATGAGCAATCTGGGCGTCGAGCACTACCTGCGCGAGCGTGGCGTCAGGATGCTGCGTACCCAGGTCGGCGACCGCTACGTCTTGGAGGCGCTCAAGGCCGAGGGCCTCACCTTGGGCGGTGAGCAGTCGGGCCACCTGCTCTTCCTCGACAAGGCGCCCACCGGCGACGGCCTCTTGACCGCCCTGCAGACGCTTCGGGTGGTGCGCGAGTCGGGCAAGCCCTTGGACGCCTGGGTCGATGACATCCCCCTCTACCCGCAGACGCTCGTCAACGTCCGTGTCGCGGACAAGGCAGGCGTCGCGGAGCGGCCACAGGTCAAGCGTGCGCTCGAGAGCGCGCAGCGGCGCCTCAACGGCCAGGGCCGCATCAACCTGCGCCCGAGCGGCACCGAGCCACTCATCCGGGTGATGGTCGAGGGCCCCAGCCAGGAGGCGATCGAAATGATTGCCAATGACATCGCCGCCGTGGTGGCGAGCGGATAAAGCAAGCATCGAGGAGACGGTCCTGCTGGCTTCTGTCTCTGTCCTTCCACTTCCCCTAGAGCACGAAGAGATCGGTGAATGCGAACTTCTCCCCGTCGAAGAGTCCCTCGTCGCTCAGCTTGAGCGCGGGGATGACCAGCAGCGCCATGAACGACAGGGTCATGTAGGGCGCGCGCAGGCTCGAGCCGAGCCCCCTTGCCGCCTCGTCCAGGCGGGCGTAATGACGCGCCACGCTCTCGGCCTCGCCGTCCGACATCAGTCCGGCGACCGGCAGGGGCAGCAGCCCCTCCTCTTCCTCAGCTACGAAGGAGAGGCCGCCGCGGGCCGCTATCACCAGGTTGACCGCCCGGCTTATCGCCTCGTCGGTAACGCCGACGGCGACGACGTTGTGCGAGTCGTGGGCGACCGATGAGGCCAGGGCGCCGCGCCGCAGGCCAAAACCGTGGACAAAGGCCACGGCGGGCGGCGCCTGCTCGTAGCGGTTGACCACCGCGAGCTTGAGCAGGTCACGGGCCGGGTCGGCGACCGCCAGACCGCCTGAGAGCGAAGGGTTCATCAGGCGCTCTCCCGTGACGAGCTGGCCGTCTCGCGCCTCGATGACGCGGAGCCGGCCGGGTCGCGCCTCGACCGCGAAGGCGGCCGCGGCCTGGGGGCGAGCCTCGAAGCGGTTGACGATTCTGGCGGGGCGGCGGGGCATCAGGCTCTCCCCGCGCTGGGCCACGCGCTGCCCGCCCACGTAGGTCTCGAGCACCTCGAGCCCTGCGAGGTCCTTAACCACCAGAAAGTCGGCGGGGTCGCCCTCGCGCAAGAGGCCCACGTCCAGCCCGTAGTGCTCGACGGGGTTGCGGGAGGCCACCCGCAACAGCGTCATGAGGTCGTGGCCCGCCGCCAGGCCGCGCCGCACCAGCTTGTCGATATGGCCCTCCAAGAGGTCGTCGGGATGCAGGTCGTCGCTGCAGAACATCATCCTGTCGGCGTGTTCGCGCAGGAGCGGGTGGAGCGCCGCGAAGTTCTTGGCCGCCGAGCCCTCGCGGATGAGCACCTTGAGGCCGAGGGCCAGCTTCTCCTCGGCCTCCAGACGGGTAGAGCACTCGTGGTCGCTGCCGATGCCCGCCGCCGCGTAGCGCCTCAAGGTCTCGCCGCGCACGCCGGGGGCGTGGCCGTCCACGGGTTTGCCGAGGGCTCGAGCCGCCGAGAGCTTGGCGAGCAGCGCCACCTCGCCCGCGACCACGCCAGGGTAGTTCATGACCTCGCTCAGGTACTTCACCCGCGGGTCGCCCAGGAGCTCCCCGACGGCTAGCGCGTCCAGCGTCGCCCCGGCCGTCTCGAAGGACGTGGCGGGCACGCAGGGCGGCGCGCCAAAGGCGACCTTGAAGGGCAGACCCTCGGCCTGCTCGAGCATGTAGCGCACGCCCGCGACGCCGAGCACGTTGGCTATCTCGTGCGGGTCGCTCACCGTCGCCACGGTGCCGTGCCGGACCGCCAAGCGCGCGAACTCGGACGGCACCAGCATCGAGCTCTCGATGTGGACATGGGCGTCGACGAAGCCGGGGATGAGGTAATGCTCGGCCTCGCTGGCGGGTTCGATGCGGGCGATGCGGCCGCTGGCGAGCTCGAGCCGGGCGGGATAGACGCGCCCCGCGAAGAGGTCCACGAGCTTGCCCGTCACGGCGGCGGGGCGGTAGCGGGCCGGGGCCTTAGTGGGGGCCATAGCAATAGCGCAGTATACCCCACGTCCACCACCAAAGAGGGACTATGCTGGAG
>JALZLY010000121.1 GCA_030858465.1 Deinococcota bacterium | reverse complement strand
GCTATGCCCCCAAAAGCCTCTTCAAGCGCGGCTTCGAGCTCTTGCGGGCGGCTATCACCGCTGCTCCTAACGAGGCTAAGTACCCGCTGGAACTATGTCTGAAAGTTTTGTCCCCGTAGTCAGGCTTCCTTTAGCTGGTGCATAGGGGGTAGGTAGTTACCTTTCAAGCAAGTTTGCGAGCGGCTTCTTGACGCAACAACATCCTCCGAGCAGGTTCCTCCTCCCTTAACTGATGTACAGGTTGCCGCACGTCCTACCGTGCCACACTGCAACCTTGAACCACCTTAGCGAGAGCAACGTTATGTGAGCGTTACGCCTGGTCGCGATGTTGACTATCCTGAGCATACCGCCGGATAGGTGATGGTGACTGGCAATGTTCGCTTCTTCGCTCCTCGCCTATTCGTGCAGGGCGAGCCCGCCTGAACAAGCGCATCTTTCGTTTATGACTTACCCATGCGCAAATGGTTACGGGCCTTGGTACAATCTTCACTGCGCTGGTTACTCGTTCCTTGCTTGCCCAAAGCAGCTTGTTCCTGACGCCCGAGCTTCAGATCCTTTCCCCAAAACCAACGACCGTCAGTTTGTACCATTTTGTACCGTTGTCAACCTGTAGAATGACCGTCATGCACAACCTACGGGACCGCTACCGCGGCTCGCTGCTCGGCCTCGCCACCGGTGATGCCCTCGGAACGACTCTAGAGTTCAAACTACCGGGCTCATTCCCACCTCTCACGGACATGGTGGGTGGTGGTCCCTTTGGCCTCGAGCCCGGGCAGTGGACCGACGACACCAGCATGGCGCTATGCCTGGCTGAGAGCCTGATCGCGCGTAGAGGCTTCGATCCTATCGATCAGCTCGAGCGTTACCTGCGCTGGTACCGCGACGGCCACATGGGGGTACGGTAAAGAACCGTGCAAAATCCTAGTTGGTCCGTGTGTTTAGGTAACAGCGGCAAGCCGCAACTCCGTCTCTAAGGGTGACGGCATCTGATCCAGCCGTAGTTCGTACTGTCCAAAGCGGTTGATGTGCTCAGTCCGGTAAGGTGAAAGCCTAGCAATCTGCTCGGCAGTCACAGGATAGCCCTCGTCGATTAGTCCCTGCAAAATCTTGGTCATTGACACGACGTTGTGAAAGGCCGTGAGGTTGCCGACCAGATGGTTGTAGCGGATGATTTTGCGTTGCTGCTCGCGCTGGCTCGCTCGTACCAACCCACTGCTGCCGAATCCGAGCCACTGCACAAAGTTGTTCCAGGCTTCCGAGGTATTGGTAGCGGTCTCGACTGTGCGGCGCAGCTCCTCGCTGTTCACGAGATTCAGCAAGAACACCGTTCTAACCGCCCTTCCCAATTCTCGAAAGGCAAGAAAGAGCTTGTTCTTACGGCTGTAGGTGTTGAGTTTCCTCAGAATCGTTGACGCTCGGATGGTTCCCTGGCTGATCGACACCGCAACACGCATCATGTCGTGGTAGTGCCGCTCGATGAGCTGCCAGTTGATCGGCTCGTCGAACATATCCTGGAGGTGCTGGGTCTGAAAAACCTTGTTGGGTAGGTAGAACTTGAGCCGCTTCCAGTTACGGATGCGAGGCATAAGCTTGATCGCCAACAGGTACGCCAAACCGAAGACCGTTTCGGACTGCCCCTGCGTGTCGGCGTAGAGGGTGTCAGGTCGGAGGTCGGACTCGTTTTCCATAAGACCGTCGAGGATATAGATCGCCTCCCATACCCCGCAGGCGATGAAGCTGCTGAAGATGGCTACGTAGGTGTCGGTCACGTGGTAGTAGCCGATGCCGCCCCAGCTGCCGTAACGTAGGTGGTACTCGGCTAAGAGATTCTGTTGGTAGACGTCCCAGCGGGTGCCGTCTGCACTGGCACTCGCGCCCGTGCCCCAGAGCTTTGGCAGAGCGCAGCGGTGGTAAGCGTTGACTACCTCGGTGTTGGTGTCGATCAAGCTCTGCTCGGTGATATGGAACTGGTTGACGTAGGCGACTTGGCGACGGTCTAAACCGGTTAAAGAGCGTGCGGTCTGCGTAGGTCCAAGCTGGCAGCCATAACACAAAGTGGTAGCGATGTAACGCTGCTGTGCGTCGCTTAACCGTCCCTCGAAACCCGAGACAGGTTTGAACGTCCTCGACCAGTTCAGCCAGTGCTCGGTATCGGTCAGGATATCTACCACGCTGCGCTCACTCTCGAGCAGGTGCTTACTCAGCAGAGCCTCGAGCGCCGCTAAACCCTCAGGCTCGACCCGCCCTTTCACGCGCTGCGCCACTAATTCTCCATCTTTAAGCGTCATAGCCGTGTTCTTGGGAAAAGCAGCGTCTGTCTGGTGGATGGTATCTGCAAGCCACGTCTGAACTGTTTGACTGAAGGCTGCGGGGGTGGCAGCCAGCCCTACTTGGGGGCAATAAGTGGGTTGGAGTCGATGATACTGCTCCCAGTCGAGAAGCTGATGTCGATAGTCGCCGTACTGATCGGCACCATCGATATAGAGATCGCCCGATTTGAGTTCAATCACGACGCAGGAGATGACGCAAAGCTCGAAATATTTGCGGTGGACGCGCTTCACGGGGGCGCGATCAGTTTGACCCGTTACCGCCCGCCACCATTTCGGGGGTATCCACGACAGGTCGAGGGGCGCGACGTCGTCGTTTCCTTCGCCTTCAACCGGTAGCCACTCACCGCGTCGGTAACGCTGTTCTAGGATGAACCGTAGAGCGCGCTCCAGGTTGCGATCCGTGCTCGTAGATTTAGGAATGAGCAGCTCGAGCGCGTCGAAAACAAGCTTGCGTTTGCCCCTAAACAGGGGCGGTAAGAAGGGCAAATAGTTGTTGCCGGCGTAGCCGAGCTGCCGCTCACAGCGCTCGAGGATGCTCTCGCTGTTATCCCCTAAGACCTGAGAAAGACGCCGCAACCGACTCTCGTCGTCGGGGCTGGTGTGCCACCGCGCTGCGATCTCTTGCAGCAAGCCAAGTAACGCTTCGGTCTCGGCCCGCTGCTCGAGCTGATACCGTTCGAGTGCGTCGTCGGCGTCCCGGTGCATTTTGGACACCTTGCGGATGACCATCTCCGCGAGATCGTCGAGTGCCTGCGAATGCTGAGTGTTCACTAAAGCCACCGTGAGGGTCAGGCGCTTGGCTTCTTGCAATTCGCTAAGGCGCGTTACATTCATAGCTCTCGCTTCCTCGACAAACCGATAGCCCTTGCTTTCGGGTACCCGGCCAAGTTCGGCGCAGCTTAGATTCAAAGCCTTGAGCCAGTGCAGGTGAGCGATAAAGCGCTGCATGTTTCTGTTGGTCGGCTGTTTAGGCTCACGTTTGAGGCGTTGCCAGGCACTCTCTTTGTGCTTACCCTCAGAGGTCAACAGCTGCTGGATGGTCGCCCGCTGGTTGTCCGTGAGTGCGCCCACAACACGCTGGTAATACCCTAGATTCACCTGTGCTCGGGCTTTCCTAGCCGCGCGCCTGAGCCAGCTGAAAGCGGGCAGCTCGAAGCGGGCCTCGACCAGCGACTCGGTCGCGCTATTGATAAGGTCGGCAAGCACGTCCTTATGTTTAGCGGCGTCGATGAGCGCCGCGATCATGTGGCGGTCGCCGCCCTCGCTGAAGGCGCGGATGCCCAGATACTCCCGCAACAGTGGGACGTGCCGCCAGCGGTAGCTCGACGCCTCATACTGTTCGCAAAGCTCGTGCCACAGCACTGCCCCCATACAGCCGGCAATATGCGCCTTCACCTCAGCCGGAACCTGCTTGAACATCGGAAAATAGCCCAGGCGCTGTGCGACTTTGAGCAACATCAAGAGCCCTAACTTACCCACTTCCGCGCGCGTGTTCTCCTGGGCGAAACGTTGCTCGTCCGCAGTCGGTGTATAGAGCTGCAGGTCCTCAGGGCTGAGCCGCGTTCGAATCCTGGGATAGGCGGTTTCGTGAAGGGCAGTCATAGCGTCAGTCGTCCCAGAAGCCTTGGAAGCGCTTGCTGGAGAGCTCGGTATAGCGCACGGTGTGCTGGATGTTCTTGTGGCCGAGGTAGTGCTGGATAGCCCTCGTATCGTGTCCGTCGTTAGCGAGCTTGAAGCCGCATAGGTTAAGCGCATAGCGCTGCATCTGCGATGCTCACCTGTGCGTGGCGAAGCATGTGTGGGTGTACGGGAAAGCCTAGCTTCGCCCCCTCTCCCGCTCGTGCCACGATCTTGCGGACATTAGCGGCGGTCATGGGACTTTTGCGCTCACTTACGAAGACGTAGGGTGTGTTGGGATAGTTCCGCCTGAGCTGCCTTAACGCTCGCAGTTCAGGACCATAGAGTGGATGGGTACTGTCCAGCCCGTTCTTCTTGCGCTTAACGAACAGGCGCGCGTCCTTGAAATCGACCTGATCCCAGCGTAGGGCGACCAGTTCTGATACCCTCAACGCATGACGGTAGGTGAGCAGCAGCATGGCGGCGTTGCGGACACCGTGACGCCCCTGGCGGTGCGCCGCCTCACAAAGTCGTTCGACCTCATTGTGGGTCAGGTATTCGCGGCTGCGCCGTTCACTGTTAGGACGCTTGGGCGGTGGAAGCTTGCGCGACATGCACACACCAACTTTCCCGAAAAGGATGGGTGGCAGTGGTAAGAACGAGCTGAAGCAATCCGATGAAACGCGCTTTTCGTACTGGCTACTTTACCAAAAATGGGTTTACTAGGGAAAGTTTAAGCGCTAACTAGGATTTTGCACGGTTCTTTACCGTACCCGATATGGCTTGACGATGGACTTCAGCACCGAGTCAGGGTGCAGGTGTTTGCCGAGCTCGCCAGTCACGTTGTTCCGAACGGGCCGGAAGAGCGCGCCGTCTCTGTCCTCGGCGTGGCCAGCTACCTCGAGGTAGCTCTGAATGAGCCTTAACGCTTTGGGCGCAGCTGGAACGAAGCGCGTTTTGCCGCCCTTGCCCTGGACGCGGAAGTGAACCACCCCCTGCCGCTGGTGGACGTCCCGAACCCGCAGCTTGGTCAGCTCCTCACGCCGGACGCCGTGGTAGAGCAGTGTCGCCAGAATCGCCCGGTCCCTTTTGCCTTTGAGGGTCCCCTCGGGTGGAGCCTCGAGTAAGGCCCTAGCCTGGGCGTCGCTCAGCGCCGGGGTATGCCCCTCGTTCGCGCCTTCGTTGGGACGTGTCACCCCTGACACCGGGTTGTGGGTGACGGCGTTGGCTTCGCAGAGGCTATCGAACAGCGAAGAGAGGGCTGAGAGCTTGCGCCGTATCGTAGAAGGGGAGAGGCTCTTATCCTCTAAGTCTTTGCGCCAGGCGATGACGTGGGCGCGGGTGACGAGCCGGTACTCCTCGACCTGCTGGATGCCGATATAGAGGCTGAAGTCGCGTACATCCCGCTCGTACGCACGGCGGGTGTTGGC
>JALZLY010000120.1 GCA_030858465.1 Deinococcota bacterium | reverse complement strand
GCTCAGGGCGGAATACCGTTTGGAGTTGCCCCGGTTTGATGGACAGGTAACAGCTTAACATCTGACGGGGCGGATTGACTAGCTAGAGAGAGTTGTAAAAGTAAATGTGTATGCCTTAGCAACGACGCGATGGCAACGGGCAGTCAGCGCCTTGACTAGTTAGGTGGGATTGTAAAATTAAGCAGAGGGGTCTTGTCCTGATCTGGCGTCTCATCGCGGCGCTGGCTCTGGGCAAGGAGCGAGACGTGTTGCCGGAGGTCGAGGCAGTCCTAGCCGGTGAGGACGCCTCTGATCTGCGCGCCCTCTACGCCGAGGCGCGTTATCGTCTGGGAGATTTGGAAGCCGCTTTGGGGGAGGCCGAGCGGGCCGCGGGGGCGCAGGAGACGGCTATCACGCTCTATACCTACGGCCGCGCGCTGGCCTTGCGCGACCCCGAGGAGGGCTTGAGCTTGCTCGAACGAGGGCTGCGTCTGGCGGAAGCGAATGGCGAACCCCATCATGCGGTCCAGATTGCTCAGGCGCTGGCCTCCCGCTCGAGCACCTTGGGGCGCTACCGAGCGGCGGCGAACTGGGCACAGTGGGGGCTCAGGCTCTACGGGCAACGAGGCATGGATCAGGTCATCGCTCGTCTGCAACTCTTGAACGCGGGAGCTTACGCGCGCATCCTGCTGGGCGAGACGGCCGATTTGGAAGAGGGCTTGCGCCTAGCGCTCCACCATCTGGAAGGGGTTTATCCGAGTTTGTCCAAGCAGTACACCAGCACCCTGGCCGACCTCTTGCTGAGCACTGGAAAGAGCGATGAAGCGTTGCGCCTCTATAGAAACCTGTGGCTGCAAGTCGAGCATCGACGGACCTTGGGCGCCTACGCCAACCTTTACGTCCGGGCTCTTCTTGAAGTCGGGGCGGGCAAAGAAGCGCTCGAGGTCGCCCGGCATGCCGAAGACCTGAGCCGAGGGCTAGGCAACATAAGCCGCCGCCGCGCCCTCCTGGCGCTCGGGATGGCGCTCTGCGAAAGCGAACCTGCTCGAGCCGCCGGCGTTCTGGAAGACGCCCTCGGGCGTCTGCGCGAGCCGCTCCTGGCTCCTGAGCTGGCCCAAGCAGGGCTCTACCTGGCGCGAGCAAAGCTCCTCTTGGGGGACCAAAGCGCCGCATGGAGGGCGCTTGGCGCCGCTGAGGCGGGTATCCGGGAGTTGGGCGGAACTGGATTGCGGTACCTGGCTGGCCCCAGGGAGGCGTTCGAGGGGGCCTTTCGCTTGCTCGAGGGGAAGCAAGGAGCCCTCGAGCTGCGCTTCTTGGGCGGCGTGGAAGCCCGTCTCGAGGGGAAACGCGTGGACCTGAGCCCTCGGCTTGCCGAGCTGTTGACGGTGCTGGCTTTGCACCCCGAGGGTCTTTCCGGCGAAGCCTTGACGCTCGCCGTCTACGGCGAATATGGAGACCCGAGGGTGTGCAAGGCCGAACTGGGCCGCCTGCGCAAGAAGGTACCGCTCAAGAGCCGCCCTTACCGCTTAGGCGTGGAGACCCGCGCCGATCTTCTCGAGCTTATTGAAGAACTGAGTCAGGGTGAGGGGGCTGACCTAGCCAATGAGTTTACGGCCGGTCAGCTGTACCCACGGCGAGCGAGCGTTCTGTTCATCATGACGGCTCGATTTTTTCGGAACCACTGGAAGTACCGGAAAAACCCCAAGACCTATGGAGTAATCCTTATGGACGCTGCACATCTCAGCCAGTCTCTGTACTTGGTTGCCGCAGACCTGGGTTTAGGAGCATTCGTCACCGCGGCAATCAACTCCGTCAACATAGAGTCGAGGCTCGGTTTGGACGGTTGTCGTGAAAGCCCAATTGCGATTTGTGGCGCTGGAATTCCTGCGGATGACCGTTTCGATCCTGAGTTCCATCCGTACACTCCACGAGCAACTATCCTCTGAGTCGGGGCCTACGGAAGGACAGGTGGATGAACAGACAAGCAGTCATGGTCAAGGGTCTCCACAAATGGTATGGGACGTTTCACGCCGTGCGCGGCGTCGATTTCACCGCGCAGCAAGGCGAGATAGTCGCGATTCTCGGTCCCAACGGCGCGGGCAAGACGACGATCCTGGAAATCCTCGAGGGCTACAGGCGGCAGTCCCGCGGCTCCGTGTCCGTACTCGGCTTCGATCCTGGAGAGGGTGGTTCGGAGTTCAGAGCGCGAATCGGCATCGTTTTACAAACGTCGGGCATGTACGAAGAGCTCACTGTCCTAGAGGCCTTGAGTCTTTTTGCCGGATACTATCCGAGGCCCCGAAAGCCGAAAGAAGCCGTCGAGCTCGTAGGGCTGGAGCAAAAGGCGGGTATAAGAGTCAAAGCGCTCAGCGGGGGCGAAAGGCGGCGCCTCGACTTCGCGCTTGGGATCATCGGAAATCCGGAGCTTATCTTTCTCGACGAGCCGACCACGGGATTCGATCCGGAGGCGAGGCGAAAGTTTTGGCGGGTCATCAAGGACTTCGCCTCGCTCGGAAAGACGATCTTGCTGACCACGCACTACATGGAAGAAGCCCAGGTTCTGGCCGACTGCGTGTTGGTCCTTGCCGAGGGACATATCGTGGCAGAAGGCGATGTAACGTCGCTGATCGCAAGGCTTGCGCCCAGCGCAGTCGTCAGTTTCCGAGTGCCGGAAGCAGCGGTACTGGCGAGCCTTCCTCCTGAGATTCGCGATTTGCTTGAAGTGCGGAATAACGAAGTAAGGATAAAAACGCGGGAGCCGGAAGTCATGGTGGACGCTCTTACCGCGTGGTCTCGGCGTAGGGATGAAATGTTGGAGGCACTGCAAGTCATCCGGCCCTCGCTCGAGGACGTGTACCTCGAGCTGGTAGGCGGTCGCTCGAATTCAGATGAGGTCAAAAGTCCATGACAGAAAGTCAGGCCACGCTACGTCAGCGGCGACCTCGCGCCCGCAACGCTTGGCTTGCTATGGCCTTGCGGGAGGCGTGGTGGCAGATTCGACTCTTTTGGCGTGTTCCACCCGCGGCGGTCTTCACCTTTGTTTTGCCCGTAGCCCTTCTCCTACTGCTTTATTGGCGACGCGCTGGGGATGTAGCCTTTGCTGACATAGGCTTTTCTCAGGCGGTGATTCCCGGCATCGCCGCACTCGGCGTGGTGGTCGCTTGTTATGTGAACACGGCGATAGAAGTCGCCTTTGCCCGCGACAAGGGGATTCTGAAGCGCCTCCGCGGCACTCCTTTGCCCCCGTCCGCGTATATCGCCGCTCGCATCGTTTCCGCAGCCGGGATGGGAACGCTTTCCGCCCTGGTCATGATCCTCGTCGGGGTGATCTTTTTCGATATCCAGCTCGGTTGGCTTACCGTACCTATGGTGACGGTCGCGCTCCTGGTCGGCGCTGGATGCTTCTGCGCCCTCGGTCTCGCCGTCGCCTCCGTCATTCCTTCCGGTGAGGCTGCGCCGGCCATAACCAACTTCACCCTCTTTCCGCTCATCTTCTTTTCGGGAATGGTCGCACCTGTAGAGGACAGTCCTCGGTGGCTCACCACGCTGGCCTCTCTTTTTCCCTTAAGGCCCTTTGCCGAGGCGATGAGAATGTCCTTTGATTCCACCCCTCCAGACTGGGGGTTGTGGGCGAGCAATCTCGCCCTTATCCTCGTCTGGGCGGCTGTGGGCGTCCTCTTGGCGTTGCGATTTTTCAGCTGGTTGCCAAGGGAACCTCGTTCCGATAAGGTGAGGTGATGGGCATCAAAATCCAACGCCGCGCCAAAGACGAGCGCCAGGCGGGCTCGAGCCTGCTCGAGGTGCTGTCCTGCCTGCTCTTCCCCTCCCGCTGGAAGGGAAGGACGGCGAGCGAGCTCTCGCGCCTCGATGTGCAGGACAAACTGCCGGCCCTGCTCTACTTTCGCAGCAAGGGCTGCGTGGCCTGTGGCCTCGTCGACATGCGCGTGGTGCAGGCCTGCCTGAAGGTGGGCGTGTCGCTGGCGATTATCGACCGGCATCCGGGCATCGAGAGCAGCATCGAAGAGGGCGGCTGGCAAGACGGCAAGGTCGGCACCGTCGCGGACTACGACGGCGTGATCAACAGGGCCTACGGCGTCGCCGTTTATCCCTGCTTCGTCTTCGTGGGGGGAGACGGCCGCATCGCGCTCAAAGAGGTCGGCGCCAGCGGCAAACCGGAAACGTTCGACCGGCACCTGCTAGGGCGTTTCGAAGGGCTCTCTTTCTGATGGACAGGGCGTGGCTCTCACTAGCTGGACGACAGCCAAAATACCCCAAACACTGTGCTCATGGGTCTGTTTGGCTCGAGCAGCTCGGTCATGGGTCTACCATAGTCCACGGGACGGAGCGGGCATTGACCACCCAGGCCCAGTGCGAGCCTACCGTGAGGGCGGGGGCGTCTTCGGCGCGCCTCAGCCGCTTCGACGAGGCTGCGGGCTGAGCCGCAAAGCCCAAGTGCTCAGAGCAAGATGAGGTTGACGGTGAGCGCGAGGATAACGGTGTTGTAGGCGAACGACAGCACGGTGTGTCCTAAGACGATCCGCCGAAAGGCGCGGCGCGTCACCTTGACGTCGGAGGTGGCGAAGGTGGTGCCGACCGTAAAGGCGAAGTAGGCGAAGTCGAGTTTGGTGGGCTCCCCGCCGCCGGGAAACTCGAGCCCGCCCCCGGCGTCGCGGTAGAACAAGGAGGCGTAAAGCAGGGCGTACGCGGTGTGCAAGATGGCCCAGGCCATGACCACGCCAAGCGCGTGCAAAAGCAGCAACTCGGTCACCTCGCGCTGCGCCGAAGGGAGCAGGCCGACCGCCGCGACGAGACCGAACAGGCTGATGAGGACGATAAACGCCAGGCTCGCTTCCTGGCCGAGCAGGCGCTGCCAACCTCTCGAGCGGGCCTCGACCGACGCCGCCCAGCGAACCGTCTCCTTGGAACTCGCGCCGACGATGACCAGCCAGGTGAGCGTGAGGTAGGTCGCCGCCGCCAGGTTGAGGCCGAGCGGGTAGAGGAGCGCCCGCTCCCAGCCGAGCGTGTGGTGAAGTCCCAAAAAGGCGTAAAAGACGCCGAGCGCGGTGAGCGACCGCCCCCACTCGCTCAGCAGCCATGCGCGCGCGCGCCAAGGGGCCCCGCGCCGAGCGCCGAAGCGGCGCAACGCGCGCCTGGCCTTGCGAAACCCTCCAGCGTTTACCACTGCCTGGTGAATGCGCCGTGGTCTCTTGCTCACGCTAAGCGAGCAAGAGGCGCATGAGTGCGTTCATGATGGTGGTGATCACCCCGAAGACGGGCTCACGAAAGAGCACCAGCACGGCGATGACCAGCAGAAAGCCGTAGCGCTCGAGGCTCCAGAGCGCGCCGTGGACGCGGCCGGGGGTAAAGGCCTGGAGGACCTTGAAGCCGTCCAGGGGCGGCACGGGAAAGAGGTTGAAGATCGCCAGAATGAGGTTGATGCGGGCGGTGATCACCAGGCCCGTCAAGAGGTTGCGGCCGAACTCGCTCGCCAACAGCCCCGCCGCCTGCGAGCCCGCCAGGGGGATGAGCGCCCCGTCCGGGTCCATCCTGAGGCCCAACCCGGCCAGGGCGGCCAAGGCCAGGACGGCCAGGCTGACGTTCACTACCACCCCGGCGATCGACACCAAAAAGAGGCCGCTGCGGTAGTGCCGGAAGTTCTGCGGCTTAATCGGCACCGGTTTGGCCCAGCCGAAGCCGGCCACGAGCAGGAGCAGGGTGCCCAGCGGGTCTAGGTGGCTGAGCGGGTTCAAGGTGATGCGGCCCAGGTTGCGAGCGGTGGGGTCGCCGACCCGGTCGGCCACGAGAGCGTGGGCGAGCTCGTGGAGGACCAGGCTGTAGAGCAGGACCCCGGCGACGATGGCGAAGACCAGGGGGTCGCGTTGGAAGAGGCTGATGAGCACGTGAGCCTAAGCCTGCTAGAGGCCCGGAACAAGCCTGACGACGGCTTCGAACAGGTTCAGGAAAAAGCTCTGGATGGCTCCGGTGATGCCCAGAGCGCTCAGGACCAAAAAGATCACGATGAAGCCGAGCAGGCCGTAAGACGAGATCTTCTGGACGAACTGCCTGACCTGGCGGCTGCCCCAGGCCAGGGCGGCCTTGGCGCCGTCCAGGGGAAAGACCGGAAAGAGGTTGATGGTCGCGTGCAGGACCGCCACGCTCGCCGCCAAGAGAAACGAGCGGTAGAGCAGCAGGCTGCCGGTCACCAAGAAGATGCGCGCGGCTAAAACGCAGACAAAGGCGATGAGCAGATAGGCGGCGGGGCCGCTGTACCAGATGACGGCCTCCTCACGGCCGCGGCCGCGCACGTTGCGGCTGTTGACCGGAACCTGCTTGGGCCAGCCGAAACCGAGGATGAAGAGCAGCAAGACGCCGATGGGCTCGAGCTGCCCCTGCGGGTCGAAGCGCATGTAGCCCGCGTACTTGGGGCTGGAGTCGCCGTAGCGCTGCGCCACGTAGGCCTGCACGACGTTGTGGAAGATAAGCGCGAAGACCATCACCACCGCCACGATGGCGAGGTCGGTGGGGTTGTAAAAGCCCTGCATGAAGTTCAGCAACATAGGTTCACTCCCGGTCCTTGGGCGGCTGGTCCTTTGATGGTCCGGCTGATTGTCCGGCCGCAGCCTCCGCGACCAGTCGCCGGGCCAGGGCCAGCTCCTCTTCAAAAGAGGCGGCCCTGCCGTCGGCTCTGGCGCGCCGCACCTCCGCCAGGACTCTGCCGACCTCGGGGCCTTCTCGCAGGCCCAAGTCTAACACGTCCTGGCCGCGCAACCTTTGCCGCCCGGCTTGCCCTTCGAGGCGCTCGAGTTGCCTTTCCAGCCTCGGGCCGAGCGCGCGCAGGAGCCGCTTCGCCGCGGGCTCGAGCAGCGCGGCCTCCTCGCCGATGGTGCCCTGAAGGCGCGCCGCCCTGAGCACGGCCACCGCCTCCAGCCAGCGCCGCGGCCAGTGAAAGCGCGCGGCGCTCCTGGCGAGTTCCTCGGCGGAGAGCCCCAGGAGCAGCGCCAGCGCGTAGGTCTCGTCGGGCAGCTCGCCCTCCTGCCTGGCCTCGTCGAGCCTGCCGATGAGCTCGGGGTCGTAGGGGAGTGAAAAGGCCTGCTCGAGCACCCCGAACTCGTCTAGGAGCGCCAGGACCGGGCCGACCTGCCGCTCGGCGCAAGAGAGCAAGAGTTCCTGGCGCAGCCGCGCGCGGCTCACCCGCCCCAAGACCTCGGGCGCCAGGGCGCCGGGCACTTGGGCGCGGGTGTCGGGGTGGAAGCGCAGCTTCAGCCTGGCGGCCAGCCGCGCGCCGCGCAGGATGCGGGTCGGGTCTTCGATAAAGGAGAGTGGGTGCAGCGCGCGCAGCGTCTTTTCCTTGAGGTCATGCAGGCCGCCGAAGGGATCGACGAGCTGCGGCGGCTCCGGCAGGACGCGCAGGGCCAGGGCGTTCAGGCTGAAGTCGCGCCGGGAGAGGTCGCGGAGCAGCGAGCTCGGCGAGACCTCGGGCAAGGCGCCGGGGTAAGGGTAGAACTCCTCGCGCGCCGTGGCGATGTCCACCCCCAGCCCGCCCGGCAGCAGCAGCGTGCAGGTGCCGAAGTCCAGGTGGCAGCTCAGGCTGCCGCCCAGCTTGCGCTGCAGGGCGGCGCCCAGGCGCTCGGCGCTGTCGCGGTCGCGGTCGCCCACCACGCCATCCTCCACCACCAGGTCGAGGTCCTGCATAAAGGCGCCCAGGAGCGCGTCGCGCACGGTGCCGCCGACGAGGTAGAGGCTGCCCTGACAGAGCCGCTTGGCCTCCTCGAGCGCTTCCGCGGCCGCCGCCGGCAGGCGCTCCAGAAGCTGCCACTGGGGCGCCTCGGTTTCCCTGGCGGGCTCGGGCGCGTGCAGCGCCGCCAACAGGTCGCTGCGCGACACCACGCCGACCAGCTCGCCGCCCCGCAGGATGGGGATGCGGCCGATGTTGTGCTTTTGTACGAGCAGGGCGAGCTCGCGCTGGCTGGCCGTCTCCTCGGCGGTGATGACGGTGCGGCTCATATAGCCCTTGACCCTGGTCTCGCCCAGGCCGTGCCGCACCGCCTTGTCGAGGTCGCGCCTCGAGAGGATGCCCTTCAGCCGACCGTCCTCGTCCACGACCACCAGGCCGCTGTAGCCGTGGCGCTCGAGTTTGCTCTTGGCCTCCGCCAGGCTGCTGCTCTCGGCGACCGTCACCACCGGCCGGCTCATCAGCTCGGCGGCGGTCCTGGGCGAGGTGGCGTGCTGGCCGAAAGCCTCCAGGGCCTGCGCAAGTGCCTCGTCCAGGCTCAGCTCGGTCGAGGCGAAGGCGGCGACCGTGTGCCCGCCGCCGCCGAGCGCCTCGAGCGCGGCGCCGACGTCGATGGTGTCCGCCTTGGCGCGGGCGATGAGCAGGCTGCGCTCGTCCATCCGCGCCGCCACCAGGGCGGCGTCGGCGTCGTAGAGGTCCATGAGGCGGTTGGCCAAGGGCGAGATGCCGGGCACGTAGTCTTTGGAGGTAAAGCGCGCCACCACCACCCGCTGCCCCCCGACCGTCTCCTCGCGGGCGCTCTCCAAGAGGCTCTTGAAGACCTGCCGCCCCTCGGCGCTGGTGTGCTCGCGCGAGAATTCGCGCAAGAGGGCGAGCTGCGCCCCGCTCCGGAGAAGGTGGGCGGCGGCCTCGTAGTCGTCGGGGGTGGTCAGCGCGTAGCTCAGGTTGCCGGTGTCCTCGTGGATGCCCAGGAGGCCCAGGCTGGCGACCTCGGCGGGGATGGCGACGCCCTGCTCCTTTAGCAGCAGCGTCAAGATGGTGGCGGTCGCGCCCACCCTCCGGCACAGCCCGCCGCTGGCGGGAATGGCCTCGTCCGGCTTGGGATGATGGTCGTAGACGGTGACCGGCACCCGCCCGAAGAGCGCGTCCATGGGCGCGATGCGCTTAGGGTCGGCGGTATCGACGACGATGAGCTCGCTCACCTCTTCCAGCGAAACGTCGCTGGCCTCCTCGAGCTCCAGGTGCGCGCGGTAGAGCCTCACAAAGGCGCGCACCTGCTCCTCGAAGCCTCCCAAGGCCACGGCAACCGCGCCGGGATGGAGGAGCCGGGCCAAGGCCAGGCTGGCGAGCGCGTCGAAGTCGAGGCTGTTGTGGCTGACGATCACTTTCACGCTGGTTCCCAGTCTACAGCCCGGCCCGGTTCTCTTAGAATAGCCGGGTGATTTAAAATAGCCGGGTGATCCACGTCGCCCTCTTCGAGCCCGAGATCGCCGGCAACGCGGGCGCCAGCGCCCGGACCTGCTTGGCGACGGGCTCGAGCCTGCACCTCATCCGCCCACTCGGCTTTCGCCTCACCGACGAGGCGGTGAGGCGGGCGGGTATGGACTACTGGCAGGAGGCGGAGGTGACGGTTCACTCGAGCTTTGCCCTCTTCCAGGAGGTCTTTTCCGGCCAGTTCGCGTCAGAGCGGGTCTTCGCGTTGAGCACAAAGGCGACGCGCCTCTACAGCGAGGTTGGCTACACCGAGGGCGACGTGCTGCTCTTCGGCCCTGAGTCACGGGGCCTGCCCGAGGAGGTCCGCGCGCTGTGCCGGCCCGTCAGGATTCCCATGCGCCCCGAAGTGCGCTCGCTCAACCTGGCGGTGAGCGTCGGCGTGGCGCTCTACGAGTGCCGGCGGCAACTGGGAGCTTGGGATTGACACGCACCGGGGCAAAGTATGGCGAACCTCTTAAGGGGCTAGTCGAGCCTGAAGGTCGTCCCCTCGTCCAGGCTGTCGCAGAAGCTAGCGAGCAGCCCGACGACGTTCTCGAGGTCTTGCAGGTCGATCATCTCGTTGGCCGAGTGCATGTAGCGGTTGGGAATTGACACCACCCCGGTAGGTACGCCGCTGTGGTTCCTGGCGATGGCGTCGGCGTCGGTGCCGGTGCGGCTGGGCGCGGCCGAGAGGGTGTAGGGGATACCCCCTTCTTCCGCCACGCGGATCAGCCTGTCGGCGACGGCGCGCTGGGCGTAGGCGCCCAGGGTGATGACCGGGCCCGAGCCCAGGGGCGAGTCGCCCTCCTGCTTTTTGTCGACGCCCGGCTGGTCGGTCGCGTGGGTCACGTCCACGGCGATGGCCACGTCGGGCTGGAGCCCAAACGAGGCGGTGTAGGCGCCGACGCCGCCGATCTCTTCTTGCACGGTCGCCACCGCGACCACCTCGGCCCCGGTTTTGCTACCGGCCTTGGCCCGTCTGGCGGCCTCGAGCACAATATAGGCGCCGATGCGGTTGTCAACGGCCTTGCTGACCACGCGGCCGTTCAAAAGCTCGAGATAGGGGCCCTCGATCACCGCATAATCACCGATGCGGACGTGCTCTTTGGCCTCCTTGGCGTCACGGGCGCCGATGTCGATCCACAGGTCCTCGAGCTTCGAGACCTTTTTGCGGTCGTCGGGGCTTATCAGGTGAATCGGCTTCTTGCCGATGACGCCCATGAGCTCGGCCCTGTAGCCGACCACCCGCACGCGCTGGCCGACGAGCTGCTGCGAGTCCCAGCCGCCGATGCCTTTGAAGTGGAGCAGCCCCTCGTCGCTGACGTAGGTGACGATCAAACCGATCTCGTCGATGTGGCCGGCCAGCATCACCCGCGGCCTGCCCCCGCCGTGACTGGGATGACCGGCAAAGGCCGCAAAGGCGTTGCCGTAGTGGTCGCTCCTCACCTCGGCGCCATGCCGCGCGGCCTCGTCGCGCCAGACTCGAGCGGGTTTGGCTTCGAAACCGCTGGGGCCGGGGGCGGCCAGGAGGGACTTGAAAAACGCTGTCTGGGATTCGTCCATGAGCCGCATGCTACCATGCGGCAAAGGGGAATGAGGTTCGAGATGGTGCGAGCGGCAAACGAGAAAGGCGCCCCCGGCATCGCCCGGGTTCACGTCGAGAGCTGGCGGACGACCTACCGGGGCATCGTGCCGGAAGACTTCCTGCTGTCGCTGTCGTACGAAGACCGCGAGGCCAGATGGGCTCGCAGCCTCTCGCAGCCGCAGTCCGCCCAGGTCATCTACGTGCTAGAGGAGGACGGGATCGTCGGCTTCGCCAGCGGCGGGCCCGAACGCGAAGGAGACGCCCTCTACACGTCCGAACTCTATACCGTCTACCTCCTCGAGGCCTATCAGGGGCAGGGCAGAGGCCGGGCGCTGGTGCAGGCCGTCGCCCGGGCCTTGCAGGAGGCAGGGCACGAGAGGTTGCTCGTCTGGGTCTTGGCGGATAATCCCGCGCGGCGCTTCTACGAAGCCCTGGGTGGTAAGCTGCTGAAGGAAAAAGCTATCGAGCTGGGTGGCGCGCGCTCTCTGGAAGTGGCGTACGGGATGAACCCGGACGCCTTGACGGCGGGCTAGGCGGGCCCGCGCTGGGTGGGATGGCAGCAAGTGACGGACAGAGCCAAGGACAGAGCCAAGGACGGCGGGATTCATGACATGCGTGACGGGAACCGTGAGTCCGCCCCGGCGGACCTGCACGGGCGTCGTGACCGGTTGCGGGTTGCCTACCCGGACCTGCCTGCCGAGCTTCAAAGGTGTGGCCTCGAGCGGTTTCGCGCCTTGGCGCGCCGTCAGGCTGACAGCGATCTCGCCGACGTCCTTCTCGCGGCGCTCCTCGGTGACGAGCCCGCGCTCGAGCGTGCCTTCCGGCATTCGGGCCGGGCGCGGCAGGAGTGCGCCCGAGAGGCGGCGCGTAAGGCGGCGCGGGCCTTGTTTCAGGCGCTGCCGGGTGGGACGGACGCCCTTGCCCCGCGCGCGGTCGAGACGCTACTGGCCGCCGTGCTCGAGGAGAGTGCTGCCTTGGAAGCTCAGGTGGGTGGACCGTCCCGTGACGCTTCGGGGCTCGCCGAGGCCTTTAGCAGGGCGCTCGCCGACGGGCAAGAGGTCGAGGCCGCCTACCGCCGCGCCATCGCAGAGCTCGCGGCCGAGCTGTACCGGGCGGTCGGTGGCGACCTCGCCGCCAGGGTTGGCCAGCTCCTTTCGGGCGGTGGGACTTTGGATGGTGGGGGAGCGGGCCCCGTTGGGACAGGCGCCCACGAGGTCCGACCCTTGTGGCTACGGCCCGGCTCGCATCTTCTCTTGAGCGTGGATCACACCAGCTTGAGCTGCGCGCGTTATCTCTCCGGTCTTCAGGAGCCTTCCAGCGACTCCTACGGCTTCGACGAGCTACGGAGTGCTCGAGCCGGGCGCGGCAAGCGCACTCTTGAAGTCACGGTCAAGGTCGACGCTGCTCCGTCCCCTGGTCTGCGTGAGGCGGGGCTCGAGTACGTAGCCAGCCGCCCCAGCGAGCTCAAGGCCAAGGTCTTCGCCCTCGTCCTGGCGCTAGCAGTCGAGGCGGCGGCGCAGGGGCAAGGGCGTTTTCGCGTGCGCCTGAGCGAGGTTATGGCGTTGCTCGGCTTCGCGCTGGGCCGCCGCACCAGCAGCTCCTACTACTGGAGCTACGCCGCCGAAGTAACGCGTTATCTGCTCGCCGACCTGCCCAGCCGGGTGGTGGCGATGCAAGTCAGCCTGCCGCACCAGCTCGAGCCCCTGGTGGTCTTCGAGCGCCTTCTGGCCCACGCCTCGGCCGTCGCCTCGGAACCGGGACTGCTTGAGGCTGCGGTCCTATCCGTCGTGCAAGGAGGCGACCCCAGCCTTCTGGCGCGGGCCGTCAGGGAGGCAGGGCTACAGGGTTTCGAACTCGAGCTGAGCGAGGACATGATGCGCGCGCTTGGCCTCAGTCGCCCGATGAACGCGCTCGAGGAGGTGCCCGCGGCGCTCTTCGCGCTCAAGGGACCCGCCTTCTGGCTCGCCTGGCAGGTGGCCTTTTTGCGCCGCTGGGCCGCGCCGCCGGGGAGCGGCAGGGGCGGCAAGATCCTCCTGCGGGTCTTGCAAGAGGCGGGCTATGTGACGAGGTTCAGCCGCGGCGCCAAGGTGCGCTTCAAGGACGCGCTCGCTGCCTGGTGGAGTGACGTCGGCGAGCTTGTCACCATGGGCCTGCTCGACGAGCCCGGGGTGCGGCTCCACGGCTGGCGCGGCGGAGGCTGGCAGGAGATCTCGACGGAACTCAGCCGGCTCCTGGACCCGGCGGGGGGCCGCGTGACCGAACGTGCCCTTCAGGAGACGCGCGTCGTCTACGCCATCCCCGCCGAACGGGTCGCGCAGTTGCAAGGCGCTCGGCGCCGCAGCGAGAGGTTGAAAAAGGCGCGTGGCCGCCCTCCGGCTGGTTGACAGACACGGCACTGTGGCTGACAAAAGCAGCACTAAGGGTGATAAAGAGCGCACTCCGGAATCGCTCGAGGCCGCTCCAGGAGCCAGAGGACGAGCGCTCGGGGTGGTTAAATCATTGATTCACTAAGCCCTGCCGGTCCGGTGTTCTCTCACTAGGGCCGCTTGCGCATACTGAGCTTGCGCCCGCGGGTGGTCACGCCCTAGGACCCGCGGCCAGAGAGAGAGGAAATCATGACCAAGGTTCTCTACTGCAAGGACATCGGCTTCGACTGCGGTTTCGTGGCGAAAGCCGAGAGCGAGGAGGCGCTGCTCGAGCAGGCCGCCAAGCACGCCGAAGAGGTCCACGGCCTGAGCGACCTGCCGCCGGAAGTCGTCGCGCAGGTGCGCGCGGCCATCCGCGAGGAGTAGGCGCGTGGCAAAGATCCTCGTCCACCTCACCCACGGCCCGGAGCACCCGACCCGGGCCGCGCTGGGCTTTTTGGTCGCTAAGAGCGCGCTCGAGGAGGGCCACGCCGTCACCCTCTTTCTGGCCGGCGACGCGGTGCAACTCGTTCGCGACGCGGTGCTCGAAAACCTCGCCGGCCTCGGCACCGGTAAGCTGCGCGAACACTTTGACGCTGTGGTCGCCGGGGGCGCCAAGCTCTACCTCTCCGGCATGTCCTGCAAGAGCCGGGGCGTCAGTGAAGCCGATTTGAAGGATAAGCCGCTCGAGCTGGCGACGCCGAACATCCTCGTCAGGCTCGCCCTGGAGCACGACCGAATGTTCACGTGAGGAGACGATGAAAGCTTATCGACCGTTCCGGCATTGGCTGTTGCTCCGTGGGCTGAGACCTCGCGGTCCAGACGGTGACAGGAGGAAACGATGAACGCACGCAGCCTTAAGCTCTGGCTGCACCTCTTCGCGCTGCTGTCTGTGACGGCCTGCGGCGGCAACGCGGGAGCGCCTAACCAGCCGCCCACGGCGTCCTTTACCGCCACGCCGTCCGAGGGTGCAGCACCACTGGAGGTCCTCTTCGATGCCTCGGCCTCCGCCGACCCCGACGGGAGCATCACCGCCTACGCCTGGGATTTCCGTGATGGCAACGCGGGCGCGGGCCGGACGACCCGCCACACCTTCACGGCGCCGGGCAACTACGAGGTGAAACTGACGGTGACCGACGATGGCGGCAAGACGGGCGAGACGACACGGACGGTGGCGGTGACGGCTTCGAACGGCAACGACGGCGACAACCGCGCGCCGCTTGCCCGTGACGACTTGGCGGTGACGAATTGGCGGTGACGAATCTGGGGAGGCCCGTCACCATCAACGTCCTCGCCAACGACGAAGACCCCGACGGCGACCCCCTCACCGTCACGGTGGTGAGCAACCCCGCTAACGGCAGTGCCGCCATCAACGAAGGTGCCACCGTCACCTATACCCCGAACGAGGGCTTCGTCGGCACGGACGCTTTCACCTACGAGATAGCGGACGGGCGCGGCGGCGCGGCGACGGCGACGGTCACGGTGCAGGTCTCGGCCTTCAACGAAGTGCACTACCTCCCCGGCATGCGCACCCTGGTCTACCACCAGGGCCGCTTCTACCACGTC
>JALZLY010000119.1 GCA_030858465.1 Deinococcota bacterium | reverse complement strand
GCCGTGCGCCGTGCCGCCTTCTTGCACGACCTCGGCCGGGTGGGTGTCGCCAACGGCACCTGGGAAAAAGCTGGCCCGCTCACCAAGAGCGAATGGGAGCAGGTCCGGCTGCATCCTTACCATAGCGAGCGCATCCTCTCCTCTTCACCGCTGCTGGCGCCGCTCGCGCCCTTAGCGGGGATGCACCACGAGCGCTTAGACGGCTCCGGCTACCATCGGCAAGCGACGGCGGCAACCGTGCCGATGGCGGCCCGCATTCTGGCGGCGGCTGACAGCTATCAGGCCATGACCCACGAACGACCTTACCGCAAGGCATTCTCTACTGATGGGGTTGCCGAAGAACTCCTGAGGGAAGTGAAGCGTGGCCGCCTTGATGGCGAGGCCGTCCAGGCGGTGCTCTCTGCCGCCGGACAGGCCCAAACCAGCCGACGCCGGAGCTGGCCGGCGGGTTTGAGCGACCGCGAGGTCGAGGTCCTTTTGCTTCTCAGCCGCGGCGCCTCAACCAAGCAGGTGGCTAAAGAGCTGGCCATCTCGCCCAAAACGGCCGGCCACCACGTGCAGCACATCTACCACAAGATCGGCGTCTCGACCCGCGCGGGAGCGGCCATGTTCGCCATGCAGCACGACCTGGTACGCTGATCGTTCGCCATAGGGTAAACGCCCGATGGCACCCGCTTGGCTGGGTTTTATGCTCATCCTTCTTGAACACGCAAGTCCTGCCAGCTATGGCCTCGAGGGCTTCAAACAATTCGTTGCCATGCTTGCCACGGCCTTCCCCGATTTGCAGGTCACTCTTGAAGATATGATCGCTGAAGGCGACAAAGTTGTTGCTCGCGTCACTGTTAGCGGTACCCACAAGGGAACTTTTATGGGTAGCATCATCCCTAATGGCAAGCAGGTTACGTGAAGATGGCGGCCGCTGGCTGCCCTCGGTGGGGGGCTTAACCACCGCCCTCTTACCCGTTCTCGAGAAAGAGGGCGGCACTTGGGTGGCCTGGGCAGAGAAAAAGGCCGACGAGTTGCCCGAGCTCGGTTATCCCGAGAACAACCCGCGCTTCTCGGTACAACGGCTTTACCTCAGCAAGCAGGAACTGATGTCCTACTACGGCTTCTCGAACCGCGTGCTCTGGCCGCTTTGTCACTACTTCATGGCCCCCATGGAACACCGGCCCGAGTTCTTCAGGGGCTACGCTGCGGTCAACCAGAAGTTCGCAAGGCGGGCGCTTGAGGCGCACCACAAAAGAGACCTCATCTGGATTCAGGACTATCAGCTTATGCTGGTGCCACAGCTCATCCGCGGAGGCTATCAAAATGCCTTCCCTGGTATAGTCACATGCCTCTTGCTCAACCCCTTTCCTCGAGCCCCCGTTGCGGTGGGTTCGATGGAGCCAGCATAGGTCCGCGCTAACACTTTGCCGTCGGGTGTTGGCCCTATAGCTTCTATAGCAATACCCCGGACACTTCACGCTGCGAGCGGTCCCTAAGCTTTCCTTCCATCCACGCCGTGTTCCGCTGCGGGTATCGCCGCCTCGAGGCCCGCCTGCTCGCGCTGCCGGGCGTAATCCTCACCGCGGCGGGGGCGCCTCGCTGTTCCAAACATGTTCATGTGAGCGTCGAAGGCGCCGACGGCGAGGCCCTGCTCATGAACCTGGATCGCCGGGGCGTCTATGCCAGCGCGGGCTCGGCCTGCGCGGCGGGCACGATAGAGCCCAGCCACGTGCTTCTGGCTATGGGGCTGAGCCGCGCACGCGCCAAGGCGAGCGTCCGCTTGAGTCTGGGTCGCGGCCTGGACGAAGCCATGCTCGACGAAGCCGCCGAGCACTTTGAACAGGCCGTCCTCGCCAGCCGCCTCGTCACGGCCTGAACGGTGGAACCTGTCAGGTATGTTGGGGTGGCCGCGGAGCACCGACCCAGCCGCCCGGCGGGCATGACCTAAACCCACGGCGTGGCGACGGGCCTAAGAGCTGACCACGGCCTCCCGTCTCGCTCGGCGCGCCTCACGAAAGGTGACAAGCCGGCGCTGCTCCTCATCCCATAGTGCCAGCGACACCGTTTTCAGACTGCTCGCCAAGGTGAGCTTGACGACGCCTTGCAGCACCAGGTTTTCGTCATGGCACCTTTGCAGGTTGTAGTTGGGAATGCGCGGGCTCAGGTGATGAACATGGTGAAAGCCGATATTGCCCGTGAACCACTGCAAGAGGCGCGGCAGTTTGTAGTAGGAGCTACCATGCATGGCGGCGAGCGTGTAATCCCACTCGGGGGTGTGCTCCCAGTAGGTCTTTTCAAACTGATGTTGGACATAAAAGAGCCAGGTGCCTACACTGGCGGCGATAACCATCACCGGCAGCCCGACCATGATCACCGCGCCAAAGCCGACGAGGGCGCTAGCGACCAGCAGCAGGCAGGCGATAGCCAGGTTCGTCCACCAGACCGAAGCCCTCTCGCCGGTGCGCCAGCTTGCCTGAACCCCCAGCGGCAGGCGCTGCAAGATGACGAAGTTGATAGCAGGAGTGAGCACAAAAAGAAAGAGGGGATTGCGAAAGACACGGTAGGAGGCGCGCTTCCACCAGGAAGCCCGCTGGTACTCGTTGACCGTCATGGTCCACACATCGCCGATGCCCCGTTCCTCGAGTTCCGCGTGATGCGCGTGGTGGATGGCGTGCCTTTTCCGCCATACCTGGTAAGGAACGAAGGTGAACAAGCCGCTTACCGCGCCTATCAGGTCGTTGGCGCGACGGGATTTGAAAAACGAGCCGTGGCCGCAGTCGTGCTGGATCACGAAGATCCGCACGAGAAAGCCGGCCGTCGGGACCGCCAGCAACAGAGTCAGCCAGTAACCGAGGTTCAGACTCAGGTACATCAGGGTCAAGCCCAGGGCCAGTCCTCCAAAGGAGTTGACCACCTGCCACACGCCCTTGCGGAGGTCGGGCTGTTGGTATTGGCGAACCACGCTTTGCCAGCCCGCATACTCGTCACTGGGGGCGAGCGTCTTTTTCGTCATAGGCTTTTCCTTTCCTGGGGTCCTGGGGCTCGATAAGGCTCGAGGGCGGCCACAAGGACCGGGGCCCTACTGTGGTCGGTCCAACCAGAACCTACTGTGGTCCAACCAGAAGAGGCTGGTTTTTCCAACGTGGAGCGGGTGGCTCGAGTGCACACAGCTTGTGAGAGACCCCTTTGTGAGAGACCCCTTTTCAGGATGGTCATTTCAGGCTTTCCTCTTTGGAGTCCACGTGGATGAGGTGTAGATGAGGCGTCGTGGACATGCCTAGCATACCACGGGACAAAGGAGGCATGTCCACCTGTCTCGGTCATAACCAGGCAAAGCATACCCTGCCAAGATGAGGGCTAAGATGAGAGCCTGCTTCTCTTGGGTGCCGGGTCCAGCAGCGAGACGCCGGGCATCAAGCACAGTCCTGCGAAAATATCCGCAAATACCGGCCCCGTTCCCTCGCGGCGGCCTGCAGCTCCCCTTCGCGGAGCTGCCCCAGCGCTTTAGCTCCGGGGTAATCCTCTTTTTTCCCTTTCCAGCCCTTCTCACCGCGGGTGGCGGTAAGCAGATAGGTCTCTACCCCCTCGGCGGCGTACGTAGCGAGCGTGCCACCGGTTCCCATAGACTCGTCGTCGGGGTGGGCAAGAACGGCCATGAGTCTCAGCGCTTCAGCCATGACAGCCTCCTGTTGTCTTTCGAGCTTTCATAGCGTCCTCCTGTTTCCTCCCGCGGTAAACGGAAAGCTGATGTTCCAGGTCTGCGTGTCGTTGGGCAGGACCCTCGGCCCCGCCCAACGACATGGTGGTGATATGCCGCTCACCAACCCTTGGCCTACACCCCCATGGCACCGTTCAGGGTGACAAACCCGGTGGCGCAGCGTGCATGGTGGACGTGTTCACGGCGACAGCTCAGCGCGCCGCCCCTTGCATAGCGGCGCTGCTCCCGTCCTGCTCGGCCCAAGCGACGACCTTGGCGGCTACCTTCCGGCCCAGTTCAGCGCCAGCCTCAACGGCACTGCGGAAGTGAATCCCCGCCCAGATGCGCGACTCACCGAGTTCCACGGCTCTCGAGCGGAAGTAGTGCGCGTCACGAGGGAACAAGTAGGCGAGCACCTCGCTGGTTGCCGTGGCGATGCCGGTGTGGCCCGATGGGGGCTCGGGGTTGGGGTAGGTGGTGAGCACGCTGGTAATGGCTGGGTCCCACTCGGCAGGACGCGCCACCCAGTAGGCAAAGCGGCCATCCCACACCGCCACGGTGGCGTCATAAAAGGCGACGCTGGCGAGCGCGTAGGCACGCGCGGCGCGCGGTGGGTTGCTGTCTAAGCGGTACTCGAAGAGCTTCTGCTCGAGTTCAGGCAGCCACATCAGGTGGTTGAAGGGCGCGTAGTAAAAGGCGACCTGACTGCTCATAACGGGGGCTGAACCCGGTTCAGGGCGACCGTCGGGGTCCTCGGGCCAGAAGAACAGCTCCATAAAGGGGTTGGCGTCGCGTTGGTAGTCGCGCACCTCGGCAATTTCGGCGGCGCGCTGCGCGGAGTCGGGCGCAGGCGGCGGCGGTGGACGGACCTCGTCCCCCGAGGTGAGCAGCCAAGGTTTCCAAGCGCCGACCGTCTCGTCACCCAGCGAGTCCAGCGCAAAGATGCCGGGCCCGGTGGATCTTGTCCCGCTCCACACCGCATCGGCATTATCTGTCATGGCCCGCTCCACGACCAGCCCGCGTCATGAAGAGCCGGTCGAGTGTTTCGAGCCCGTGTTGGCTCTCGAGGTAGCGTGAGAACCGCTCCTGGAAGGCTGTATCGGGACTGAAACGGGCATTTAAGACGTTGATGATGCTGTGACGTAGGCCCCGCTCGAGCCCTTCTTCACGTCCTTGCTCGAGCCCAGTCTAGAGACGCTCCTGAGCACCCCCGCGAGCCCTTCCTATCCCTCAGAACACGCCGTCGCCGCGGGGGCTGCCGAAGTGGTGCTCAGCCATTTCTTCCCCGAGCGTCAGGAACGGTTTGCCGCCTTGGCCGAGGAAGCCGCCAACGCCCACGTCCTGGCCGGGGTGCAGTACCCGAGCGACGCCGCGGCCGGGCTCGAGCTCGGTCGCAGCTCTTCATGACGGTGATGAAGGCCGATAGCTTGGACGCGCTCGAGACCCTCCTTCCTCGCTGAGCCTACAACTCACCCAGGCTTGCGGCTCGCGCCTCTTTCCGGTTCACCGTCATTTATGGCCTTGGCTGTTGAGAGCCGTCAACAGCTCTTTGGTCACGGCCCAAATGTCCTCCGTCCCCCTTGTCGACACCTGTTTCAAGCGAAGCAGCTTGTGCCCTGCAACGTGCCTTGAATAGAGTATGGGGTATATCCCCTACGGAGACCATACGAAGGGCAGCGACAACCAAGGCTACTCGAGGTTTTTGGTCAGGCCCTGTTGGGCGGCCCAGGCGGCGATCTGCACGCGGGAGTTGAAGCCCAGCTTGTTCAAGATGTTGCCGACGTGGCTCTCGACGGTCCGCTCGCCAACCGACAGCGCCAAGGCGATCTCGCGGTTGCTCCGCCCCTGCGCGACCAGCGCCGCTACCTCGAGCTCGCGCCCCGTCAGGCCGCCGAGCGTCTGGGGCTTTTCCTTGGGCAGAATGGCTCGAGCGGCGCGCAGGAACCCTTCGCGCAGCGCCCCCTCGCCGAGGCTGCCGGCAAGTCCGCCGATGACCTCCCGCGCCGCCGAGACCTCCCGGGCCGCGCTCGCGTGGCGGCCGAGGCGGCGCTGCACATGGCCGAGGCCGAGTTGGATGCGCCACAGGTAGGGCAGCATCCCTCGCTCGAGTGCGCCGCGCTTGGCGTCCTCCAGTACCTGCTCTGCCTCGTCCAGCCGCCCCAGTAGCGTGAGCGCCTCACCCTTTAGCTTCAAGAGGGCCGGGATAGGCTGCGTCCCACGACGTCCCGGTGCCGAGGCGAGCAGCCCTTCCGCAACGCTTAGCGCTAGGTCGGGTTTGCCCTGGGCCAAGGCGAGTTCGCCCCGCGTCCAGGCGAGCTGCCGCTCCTGGACGTTGCGCGGCCCCTCGTCACCGAGCGGCGCCGCCCCCAGCACCGCCTCGGCGTGGGCTAGGTCGTGCTCGAGCAGATAGGAGCGCGCGAGGGCGGCGGTGGCTACCCCCGTCCAAAACGCCGAGCCGAGGGGCCGCGCCAACGCGAGCCCTGCCTCCAGCGCCTGCCTCCCCAAGTCGGGCTCGAACGCCAGCAGGTAGCACTGTCCCAACGTACAATACGCAGCCGTCATCCACTGGTTGTGGCTGATATCGGCAGCGAGCGCCCGCTCGGCGTGCTCAAGCGCCGCGCCCAACTCGCCGAAGGCGCCGTGCACCTGAGGGGCGGCGAACTCGGCGTAGGCTTCCCCCGCCAGCCAGCCGATCTCGTGCGCTAGCTCCCGCGCCTCAGCCAAGTCGTGCGCGCACGCCTCGAGGCTTCCGAGAGCGCTGGTGGTCGTCTCGGTAAACAACGGGCTCCGCCAGACCGCGCGGGAGATGAGGCTCGAGGCCAGCCCCCGGCGCTCGGCCAGGGAGCGAAAGAGGGGGACGGCCTGGTCAAAGTAGCGGGCCGCGCTCACCATATCGCCGTAGAGGCCGTGTCCCATGCCGAGCAGGTCGAGCGTCTCGGCGATGCCCTGTTGTGCTCCCTGCCCCTCGAAAGAGGTTGGTTCCCCGCCACTCGGAGCATCGTGCGCGGCGCGATCCTACAAGCGTTCAACCGATAAGAAAGGAGAGCAACAAATGGTCATGACGATCTTGCAAGCCCAAGCAGCAATCCTTTACGTCAAGTTCATTTTGGCCTGGCCGCGCGCTCGAGCACATCACTTGCCCACTGGTTGAGACTCTTGCCGACGGCCTCGGCTGCGAGGCTGGCCGCCGCGTGGACTTCGGGAGGAACACGCAACATCATCTTGCCCGATGCCGGTCTGTCCGGACTCACGCCACGCGCCTCGCAATCCTCGAGGTAGTCGTCTATCGCCGCATGGAAGTCTTTTTCCAGCGTCGCCACCGCCTCGCCTTCAAAGGTGATGCTGTCCGTGATTCCCAGCACTTTGCCCCAGAAGATGTTGTCACGCGGGTCGAATTCGATGCGGGCAAGATAGCCTCGATAGCTCATCACGTTTTTCATGGCTTGATGTCCCTTTCCGTCAACCACTGGCGAACTTCTTCGACTTGGTATTTCTTGGCGTCTTTGCCCGGATGGGGCCGGTGCATGTGCAAGCGCGCTTCAGCCAAGACGAGCCGCACCCGCCAGCCCCTGCCCTCTTCCACCGCGCCGCCCAGCGCCTCAAAAAGTGCTTCGATGTCGCTGAATAAGATATCGTTTTGGTGGGCTTGCGGAAGATGCTTTGAAGCGTCCTGCGGTGCTTGGCCCTCATGGTTGATGATAGCACAATATGATGGCACTTGTGGGCATGGCGGGCTATCAGCCTCTCACGAAGGGAAGCGGTGGGTGAGTGAACCCGATATCGACCACATGGCCGCGTTTCTGCCTCGTCACCGCCTCTACAAATAGAGGCCAATTTGACAAAGACGGTTTTCCGCAGCGGTTGGCGCGGGTACATGCGAGGATAGGAATTGAGGCACAAAAAGGAGCCCATGGACGACGTTACCGCTCGGCGCGCGCCTCCTCGCCGCCGCCGACGCCTACCAGGCGATGAC
>JALZLY010000118.1 GCA_030858465.1 Deinococcota bacterium | reverse complement strand
GGTAGATCTCGAGCCAGCCCGCCTCCGTCCTTAGCGGCGCGGCCCCCGCGCCTATCCGCTGCGAGTCCCACATGCCCGGGCGGGTTCGCGCCAGGCAGCGGTGCGCACCCCAGTGGGTGAGGTCTTTAGACTGGCCGATCCAGATGTCGTTGCCCCCCAGACCGGCGCCGCTCGGCCGGTGCAGCGCGTAGTAGCGCCCGCCGATCCGCTCAGAGAAGAGCGCGCAGTCTTTGTTGTGAGGCGGGATGATCACGCCGTGACGCTCGAAGCTTTGCCAGTCGGTGGTGCTCGCCAAACCGACACCGACGCCACAAGGAGAAACGGCTGAAAAGCTCAGGTAGAAGCGCCCGTCAAGCTCCGTGACGCGGCAGTCCTCGATGCCGAAGGACTCGAGTTCCCCTTGTCCCGTAAGCGTCGGCGTCTCGGCAACTTCAAAGCGGACGCCGTCGTCACTCCAGGCCAGCCGCAGATGCGAGAGCGTGGTGAGAAACGTCTCTCCCCGGTAGCGAAAACCCCTGGGGTCACCAAGTTCCAAGTCCGGGTCATCCTTAGGGAACTTGAGGATGCGGATCCCGTTCGCCGCCGCGGGGTCGAGGACCGGCGTGCTCAGCCATCCGTCCTCCTGCAGCGGCCTTTCGGCAACGCGGAGGAGCAGCCACGTCTTGCCCACGAAGCGGAACGCGCCAGGGTTTAAGAGGCTGACGACTTCCAAGCCCGCCATGCTGGGCGCGACGTCCTGCGGCGTCAGAATAGGGTTGGCGTCGAACCGTTTTGCTAGCGGCGGTAGTGAAGGCATAGGCGACTCCTGAACATTTCTAGATATTCGACAGCCGCGGGCAAGAACGGTCAGGTCATCTTTCATGGCTCTCCCCCACGTCCCTTTCCGCCAGACGCCAGGAGTGGCGGGGTTCGTAAGCGAGGAGCCGCCGCGCCTTGGCGATAGACCAGACGCTGAGGTTGCCCTCGAGCGGCTGCCGGAAGGCGACGCCGGGGTAGTAGCGCTCGACGAGTTCGGCGGTAGCGACCTCGCTCAGCGAGTCGGTGGCGGTGATGTTAAAGACTTCGAAGCCGAGGCCTTTAGCCTCTATCCCGAGGCGGCAGGCGCGCGCGGCGTCACGCACGTCCACGTATCCCCAAAGCTCGTTGGCGCGCAACTCCGGTCGCGCCCGAAAGGTCGCGGCCTGCGCCGCTACCTCGCCGGGCTGCGTAATCCAGTGGAAGCGGTAAGCGAGCACCGACATGCCCGTGCGGCGGTGAAAGGCTTCGCCCGTGCGCTCGGTAACCTCCTTGGAGAGAGCGTAAGGGTCTTGGGGCAAGAGCGGGTGCGCCTCGTCGATGGGGACGTAGTGAGGAGGAAAGGGGTGAAGGGCAAAGGCGGTGCCCAAGGCCGCGGTGCTCGAGGCCACCACCGCCTTCCCTACCCCTAAAAGTGCCGCCGCCTGCAGCACCGCGAAGGTCGCGCGGGTGTTGGTCGCAAAGACCACCTCGTCCGGGTGCCTCCCCGGCGAGGGGATGGCGCCTAGATGCACGACCGCCTCGCAACCGTAGAGCGCGCCTGCCACCTGCCCGACGTCCGTGAGGTCGGTCTCGCGGTAGTGGGCAAGGTCCTTGGCTGAGCCGGGCGGCCGCAGGTCCGCGTTGACGACCTCATAGCCGTGCCCGGCTAGCTCGCGGATGACCCACCTCCCCAAGGCGCCGCTGCCGCCGGTGACGAGCACCTTCATAGGACTCCCGTTACGTTCATCTAGGGGCGGATGACGGTGCCGTCGGCGCGCCGCACCTCTGGCCAGCTGCCGTTTAAGGGGTGTTCGGGAAACGGGTACTTAGCCGCCAACGCCTCGTCGATATCGACGCCCAGCCCCGGCCGGTCGCTCGGCCACAGATAGCCGCCTTTAAGTTCGGGGCAACCCGGAAACACCTCGCGGGTGCGCTCGCTAAAGGTGTGCCGCTCTTGAATCCCGAAGTTTAAGCAGGCGAGGTCGAGGTGCAAGTTGGCGGCGTGGCCGACCGGCGAGACGTCGCCGGGGCCGTGCCAGGCGGTGCGCACGCCGAAAAACTCACTCAGCGCCGCCAGCTTGCGCGCCGGCGTCAAGCCACCGATGGCTGAAATGTGGACGCGGATAAAGTCGAGGAGCCGGTCCCGAATCAGGGGCACATACTCGGCGGGGTTGACGAACAGCTCGCCGATGGCGATGGGCGTGGCGCTCTGCTGCCGGAGGATGCGCAGGTAGTCGATGTCCTCGGGCGCAAAGGGGTCTTCCAGAAAGAACAGCCGGTAGGGCTCGAGCGCCTTGGCCAGGCCGATTGCCTCGATCGGGAAGACGCGCTCGTGGACGTCGTGCAAAAGCTCGACCTCGTCGCCTAAGCGGCCCCGGAGGTGTTCGAAGAGTTTGGGCACCAGGCGGCAGTAGGCGCTCGGGTCCCAAGAGCCCTGCGACCCCGCCGCTTCCGCACCCGTAGGGACGATCTGCGCCCCGTAGGTCGCGTAACCCGGCACGGACACCTGGCAGCGCACGTGGCGGTAGCCCTCCGCGACAAAGCCCCGCACCTCCTCCTCGACCTCTTCAAAGTCCCGCCCGGAGGCGTGGGCGTAGAGCGCCGCGGCCTTGCGGCATTTGCCCCCGAAGAGATCATATACGGGCATCTTGGCGAGCTTGCCCTTGATGTCCCAAAGCGCCATGTCGACGCCCGAGAGGGCGTTGTTGAGGACCGGGCCGCTGCGCCAGTAAGAGCTCAGCAGGCTCGCTTGGTAGATGTCTTCGATATCGCTTGGGTCGCGGCCGAGCAAAAAGGGCTTGAGGTAATCCTCGACCGCCGCCACGACCGCTAGTGGGCGCTGCGTAAAAGTGGCGCAACCGAGGCCGTAAAGCTCAGGCTCGTTCGTCTCGACCTTGACTACGACCAGGCGGATGCCATCAGGCGCGGTGCAGATGGCTTTGATGTTGGTGATCTTAAGACCTCCGGACTGCGCCGGACCCGAATCAGACATAAATCCTCTTCCCTCTTCCACCGGAGGTAAATGCGCTAGAAAAACGTTTCGCCGTCGCCATAACTGCCTCCCCTAAGCCAAGCTCACCACACTGTTTCTCAACCGTTCCTCGTGTTTCACCTAACCTAATGCACCTGTTATACACCCGTATCCTACTCGTCACAAGGCTAAAATAGCGGGCAACCACCTTCAGCCGCCTTGACTTCGCCAGCAGAAGCTGTAACATTACCACAATTCTAAGGTTTGGCAACGGTACCAAAGGCAGAGCTTTTTGAGTTTATTCGCTGGCAGCACGGATGATTCTCATTGGTACCGTTACTAGGAGGTGAGCAGACTTTTCCACTCGAGGCGTTCGTTGAGGCGCCGGCTAGAAACTGCGAAAAGAAGCTGGCAGGCAGTGCCCCATAGACCCGAAGTCGGCAAACAAGCCCCATGATCATCTTGTTGATCACCATAGTCACCACAGGAGGAAAGAACATGAAACAACTGACCAAACTGGCAACGGCGCTGCCCACAGGTTTCTTATCGTCTTTCTTATTGACGACTTTCGTAGTGACCGCTTTCATCGTGACGCTCCTCCTTACGACGCACTTTGGAAGCGTCGTGACCGCACAAGAAGCACCACAAGAACAGGCACAGGGAGAGGAGCGGATCGCCTTCACCATGCGCCACACCACCTCTTGGTTCGGCGACACCGCCGACGCGGGAGCGGGGGCGTGGGTGCAGGGGACGATCAATGCTATGTGGGTCGATGAGGACGGCTCCGTCTACACCAACAGCATCTGGGACGAAGACGCCCGCGAGGCGGGCGTCTACCGCGACGGCCAGGTAGTAGGCCGGCTCCCCGGCCTTCACGGCACCGGCGGCTACGCGGTGACCGGCGACGACGCCCACATCTACGTCGCGGCGACGCTCGACGGCGGCTACGCCGTGCGGCGCTTTAACAAGTCCGACTACAGCGCCAGCCCCTTTGAAGGGGGCGAGGGACCCTCCGGCGACGGCCTCGTCGTGAGCGAGCGGGGGCATATCCGAGGGCTCGCCTACCACCACGGCGAGCTCTTTGCCAGCGACACCGACGGCGACAGGATACGCGTCTACGACGCCGCCACCATGACCCATAAGCGCGACCTCCCCATTTCGCGCCCGGGGCCCTTGAGCGTCGGTGAGGATGGCGCCTTGTGGGTGGTCGAGGAGGTCATCGACCGGGAGATCGCCGAGGACGGCACCCTCACCGTGGCGGGGGCCGGCTCGGACATCTGGGACAGCGCCGACGGCTTTTACTACCTCTACCGGCAGGTTACAGGCGACGCCGTGCTGAGCGCTCGAGTGGCCCGGCAGGAAAACACCCACGCGTGGGCCAAGGCGGGCGTGATGGTCCGCGAAACCCTGGACCCCGGCTCGCCGCACACCCTCATGGCCCTTACCCCCGGCAACGGCAGCACCTTTATCTGGCGCGCCGCGGCGGGCGAGGGCTCCCAGAGCAGCACCCCCGGCGACGGCGCCAGGGCGCCCTATTGGGTGAGGCTCGAGCGCCGCGGCGACACCCTGACCGGCTACGTTTCAGAGGACGGCAGCGAGGGTTCCTGGACCGAGGTCGGCGAGGCGGCGCTGGGGCTGGCTGAGGAAGTTTATCTCGGGCTGGCGGTCAGCAGCCATAGCGAAGGCGCCCTCAGCAGCGTCGAGTTCGATAACGTCGGGGACCTCGCCTCGTGGCAGGGTCAAGACATCGGCAACGCCCGAGACGGCGAGGCCTTTTCAGGCCGCGTCACCAGCACCACCACCACCCGCACCATCAGGAAGCTCGCCTTGGACGGGGAACTCCAAGACGCTCGGATAACTGACGTGGTGAACCCGGCGGCGTTGGCCGTCGACAACGAGGGGCGGCTCCTCGTCGCCGAAGACGGGCCGAGGCAGCAGATTTTGATCTACGACGTTTCCGGCGCGCCAGAGCTCGTGGGGACGCTCGGCGAAGAGGGCGGGATCTACGCGGGTGAGCCGGGAAGGTACGGCGACCTCAAGCTAAACGGCCCGGTCGGGATC
>JALZLY010000117.1 GCA_030858465.1 Deinococcota bacterium | reverse complement strand
GGCCGGGGTGGACGAGCCCGCCGGAGGCGCGGCGGCCGAGCCGCTGGCGGCCTACTGCCTAGACCTCACCGCGCAGGCCGAAGCCGGCGAGCTCGACCCGCTGGTGGGGCGCGAGCGGGAGCTGACGCGCGTTCTCCAGGTGCTGTCCAGGCGCAACAAGAACAACCCGCTGCTGGTGGGCGACCCGGGCGTGGGCAAGACGGCGCTGCTCGGGGGCTTAGCCCAGTGCCTCGTCACCGGCGAGGTGCCGGGGGCCCTGCGCGGCGCCAAGCTCTACGCGCTCGACCTCGGCAGCCTCTTGGCCGGCAGCCGCTACCGGGGTGACTTCGAGGAGCGCCTGAGGGCCGTCCTGGCCGCCCTGGAGAGAACGAACGCGCTGCTCTTCATCGATGAGATCCACACCATCGTCGGCGCCGGCGCCACCGCCGGCGGCAGCATGGACGCCTCGAACCTGCTCAAGCCGGTCCTCAGCCGCGGCCTGCGCTGCATCGGCGCGACTACCTTCCAGGAACACAAGGCCTTTGAGAAGGACCGCGCTCTCGCCCGCCGCTTTCAGAAGATCGACGTGCTCGAGCCCAGCCACGACGAGACCCTGGCTATCCTGCAAGGCCTCAGGTCGCGCTTCGAGGCGCACTACGGCTTGCGCTACAGCGACGAGGCCCTGGTGAGCGCGGCCCTGCTGGCGGCCCGCTATCTCGCCGACCGGCGCCTGCCCGACGCCGCCATCGACGTGCTCGACGAGGCCGGCGCGGCGCAGGCGCTGCTGGCGGCGGGAGCTAGGCGCGCGTGCTTGGGGGCCGAGGACATCGAGGCGACCGTCGCCCTGATGGCGCGCATCCCCGCCAAGTCGGTCTCCCAGGACGACCGCGCCCGCCTGGCGACGCTCGAGGCCGAGCTGAGCGGAACCGTGTTCGGCCAGCCCCGGGCGGTGAGCGAGGTGGCCGGCGCCATCAAGCTGGCCCGCTCGGGTCTGCGCGACCCGGCCAAGCCGATCGGCAGCTTCCTCTTCGCCGGCCCCACCGGGGTGGGCAAGACCGAATTGGCGCGGGGGCTCGCGGCCAGCCTGGGCGTGCCGCTGTTGCGCTTCGACATGTCCGAGTACATGGAAAAGCACAGCGTCGCCCGCCTTATCGGCGCCCCGCCCGGCTACGTCGGCTTCGACCAGGGCGGCCTCTTGAGCGACGCCGTCTTGCAGAATCCGCACGCCGTCTTGCTGCTCGACGAGATCGAAAAGGCGCACGCCGACCTCTTCAGCCTGCTCTTGCAGGTGATGGACTACGGCAGGCTCACCGATCACAACGGCCGCGGGGTGGACTTCCGCAGCGTCGCCTTGATCATGACGACCAACGCTGGCGCGGCCGAAGCGAGCCAGAACGCGGTGGGCTTCGGCGGCGGCCTGCGCGAGGACGAGAGCCTAGAAGCGATCAAGCGGCTCTTCACCCCGGAATTTCGCAACCGCCTCGACGCCATCGTGCCCTTCTCGCCTCTGGACCCGCCCGTCATGGCGAGCATCGTGGACAAGTTCCTGGCCGAGCTGCAAAGGCAGCTCCTCGAGCGCGAGGTTGAGCTCACGGTGACGCCCGCGGCCAAGGCGCTGCTCTTGCGGCGCGGTTTCGACCCACTCTACGGGGCGCGGCCCTTGGCCCGGCTGATCCAGGAACTGCTCAAGAAGCCGCTGGCCGACGCCGTGCTCTTCGGCAGCCTCAAGGACGGCGGCCGCGTCCGCGCGGACGCGCGCGGCGAAGACCTCCACCTCGAGGCCTGAAGGCGGGACGACGCTCGTGAATGGGGCCGAGCGATTCACCGGCTGCCGTAGCAGGAGCAAAGCGGGAAGGCAAGCTCGCTTACGGCGCCTAGCCCAACGTTACCTAGCCTAACGTCACCACCGTCAGGTCGGTCAGCTTGAAGTCGTCGCCCTTACACGCCAACGCTCGAGCCTCGGTCTTCGCCAAGGCATAACTCACGCAGTCACCGAAGTTCAGTTGCGCGGGGTGCCCCTGCCCCTTGCCAAAGCGCGCATAGGCCAGTTTCGCTTCCAAAACGTGCTCGGCCGTGAACGGACGCAGCTTGACGCCCAAGCGCTCGACAAGTTCCGCGACGTTGCCGAGGTTGAAGCCGCGCCTGGACCCGTAGACGATCTCCGTCTCCAAAAGTGTCGGGGAGGCCATGATCAGCTTGGGGCTGCGCTCGAGGGCGTAGACGGCCTCCTCGGCACCACTCTCCTCGAAGAGGATCAGCAGCAATACGCTGCTGTCGACGACCATCAGAAGCCGAGCAGGTCTTCCTGCTCCTCCTTGGAAGGCGCGTGACCGCGCTGCTTCTCGGGAAGGTCCGGCCAGACGCTGGCCTTGAGCCAGGCGAGGGTGCGGGCGGCGCGGTCACGCGCTTCGAGCTGTTGTAGACGCTCCTCGAGCGCGCGGGTCACCACCTTGACCTTCGTTTCGCCCGTCCGTTGCGTGATCTGCTCGAGCAGGTCGGTCACGCGGTCGCTCTTGATGCTCGTCTGCTTCATGGTAGCATGATAGCATAAAGGCTACCAGGCAGGACCATCAGGCCCATGCAGGAGGCGGACGTGACCAGAGCGTGCCGCGGCGCACGCTAGCGCTTTTTTGGGGAAGCGAAAAAGGAGCCGCGAGCGCCCTCCGGCCCGAGCGCCTGGTACTCGGCGCGGCCGTAGTAGATGGCCGCCGCCGCCCGCTCGGGGTTCAGCATCCAGCGCTCGTCAAAGGCGTCGGGGTCGTAGTGGACCGCCTGCACCTCGCCCACCACCCAGTCGTGGTCGCCGGTCGGATGCACCTCGTAGACGGTGCATTCATAGCTCAGGTAGGCGCTCTTGGGGATCGGCGCGGTGGTGGCGATGGGATCTTCTACTTGGACGCCGAAGCGCTCGAACTTGTCCTCTCCCCCCTGCAGGCTCACCGAGCCCACCGCCGCGATGACCCCGGCCTCGCTGAAGGGCAGGAAGCTGACGCCGAAGCTTCCCGCCTCGAGGATGAGCCGGTGGGTAGAGCGCTCGCGGCCGATAGCGACGCCGTAGAGCACCGGCTTCATCGACAGGGCGGCGTGCCAGCCCGCGCTCATGATGTTGCGCTCCGTCTTGGTCGCCACCGTGATCACCGAGACGGTGCCGGGGTAGTAGCCAAAAAAGCGGCTGAGCGGCGTCTCGCGCACCTTTTCCCGATGATGGCTAGGCTGGTGGACCCTTTGCTCGGACATGCTGCCGAGTATACCGGGGCGGTAGCGACGCGGCTGTTGCTCATCACGCTCCCCCATGCTCCGCAACCGGCAGACGGAGCTACACCCGAGCGGCTGAGTCCTCGTGTAGCTGCCGGTATGAACTGGGCCCGGTATGAACTGGGCTAGGCCCCCTTCTCGGCGGCGACGAGCGCGGGCGAGCGTTCCCTCGAGCGCCGCTTGGCGTGGTTGACCAACACGATGCCGACGATCGCCACCGCGCCGCCCAGGAGGGTGAGGGGGGTGGGCAGCTCGCCGAGAACCAGCCAGGCGAAGAGGAGGCTGAAGACTGGCACCATGTAGAGATAGGCCGCCACCAAGGTCACCGGCGCGACGCTGATGGCGTAGGAAAACTGCGCGTAGGCAAAGGCCGCCGGAAAGACGCCGATATAGACCGTCCAGAGAAGGGGCGCCAGCCCGGCGTCGGCGAGGTCGGCGGGCAGACCCGGCAAGAAGACCAGCAGCGGCAGGGTGCCCGCCCAGGTCGAGAAGGCCGTCACCTGAACGGCGCTGTAGCGCGCGAACATGCGCTTTTGCAGGACGGCGTAAAAGGCGGTGGTCACCGCCGAGACGAGGATCAGCAGCGCCCAGGGGTTGAAGCCGAGCTCGGGGTTGTCGCCCATCACGATCAGGGACACGCCCGCGAACGACACGAAGATGCCCAGCCAGCCCAGCACCGGCAAGCGATCGCCGATCAGAAAGTAGGCCACCACGGCGGTGATGGCGGGCGCGGTGGCGATGATCAGGCTCGCCGCCCCGGCCGTCACCTGGGCCTGGCCGAAGTTGAGCGCCAGGTGGTAGACCGTGATGCCCAAAAGGCCCAACAGGAAAAAATAGGGCAGGTCTTCCCTCTCGGGCAGGAGCCTCCGCCGCTTGAGCATGAGATAGGGCGCGAAGCAGAGCGAGGCGACCGCGAAGCGCAGCAGCGTGAGATGCGGCGCGCTGAGCCCCTCGAGCCCCACCTTGATGCCCGGAAAGGCCGAGCCCCAGAGAACGGCCAGAAGCAGCAGGTTGAGAAAGAGGCCGAGCGTCACAGCCGGTACTCTATCACTGGCATTGGCGCCCGGCGTCAAGGGGTAGACTCGCGCCATGCCCACAGCCGTAGAGGCGAACGTCCGCTTTGCCCGACCGTCGGACATCCCTACGCTAAAGGCGCTCGATCCCTGGCCGCGCGAGCGCGCCTGGCGGCACAAGGTAGAGGCGCAGGAAGTCATCGCGCTCGAGCTCACGGGCCGCGTCGCCGGGCTGGCGCGCTACGCTGTGTTATGGACGACGGTGCCGTTTCTCGAGCTGATCTTTATCGAAGAACCCTACCGGGGCAAAGGCCATTCCCGGCGGATGCTCGAGTTTTTAAAAGCGCACCTGCGCAAGGAGGGCTACGTCGCCCTGCTCAGCTCGTCGCAGACCGACGAGCCCCGTCCTCAAGCCTGGCACGTCCACATGGGCTTCCGCTCGAACGGCATCATCGAGCACATCGCCGACGACAATGTGGGCGAGCTTGTCTACCGCACGGCCTTGTAGCCGTCTTGTAAGGCTACTGCGCTCAGCAACCGCCCAGCGCTCTGGCGTTTCAGGAGTCGCTCGACATCCGCCGTTGAACGGTTTGGAACTTCAGCGCATTCGCCTGCTGGAGGCGAATGCTTCTACTGGAATCAACGTAGGCGCACCTATACCAGCGCAAAGTAGTCTGTCCATTGACAGCGAAACCGACTACGAAGCGACCAAGGAAGGTTTTGAAGCCCGGCAACGCTACGTTTTTGTCATCACTGACAAAAAAACCGATAGGGAGAGTGGGCGCATCGAGGCTGAGTATGGCCTCCTCTTCAAGAGTGATTTCAGTGCTGAAGTCCCGAACTTCAAAGAATATTTCGGTATTTTCAGCGAGGTTAATCTCCCCGTCAATGTCTGGCCTTTCATGCGGGAGTTCGTTCAGACCACGCTGTCCAGGATGGACTGGTCTCCCTTCACTCTACCGCTGCTGAAACCCCCTTCTCCTGAACCTAAACCCAAAGCAACAAAGCAGGGGCGCAAAAGGAAAACAGAATAGCTGGCTATACGCCTGTGGGTTGATGAAGCGGCGCCACTCGACGAGCAGGCTGTCGAGCTTGGCGCCGTGGTCACGGGACCCGCCCGTGCGCACCTCGTCTTCGAGAAGCTCGAGCAGGTCCGGCGCCGCGCTGGCAAGGCATAGCTTCAGAATCGGTCTGCTTGACTCGTTGAGCTCGTTCATAGGGTCCGTCCTCGAGTTAGGAAACCTGGCCTGTCCAGGATAGCACCGCCGCAGGTCCCCGCCGAAACGCGGGGCCAGGGGGGAGCAACGGTCGCGCGAGTGCCTCGAGGCCGCTTCGGCCTGGCTCGAGCCCCTCCCCGATAACGCTAGGGCTCACGCGGCTGGGCTAAACTAATACCAAGTGCCTTATCAAGCGCCGCTTTTGCGCTTGATAAGTGCGCGTGCGCGCATACCCTCAAACCCACTCGGTTTGTGGTACTTCGAAAGGCAGTTGGTATAGGCTTATTGGAGGTTTCTCCGTGGTAGTAACACGCATTGCACCCTCACCCACCGGCGACCCGCACGTCGGCACCGCCTATATGGCGCTTTTTGATTACGCATTTGCCAAGCAGCAGGGCGGCACCTTCATCCTCCGGGTCGAGGACACCGACCGGAAACGCTACAACCCCGAATCGGAAGCGCGCGTTCTGGACGCGCTCTCCTGGCTCGGCCTCGAGCCCGACGAGAGCCCGACGACGGGCGGGCCAAACGCTCCTTACCGGCAGACCGAGCGCCTGGAGATCTATCAGCGGCACGTTCAGCGGCTTTTGGGCGAGGGCAAGGCCTACCGCGCCTTCGAGACGCCAGACGAGCTCGAGGCCATCCGCCATGACTTGCAGCGGCGCGGTCTCGGCCACGGCTACGACGGGCGGGGACGGCAGCTGAGCCGCGAGGAGTCGGAGCGGCGCGCGGCCTCGGGCGAGCCCTTTGTCGTCCGGCTGATCACCCCGGACGAGGGCGAGACGGTCGTCAAAGACCTCCTGCGCGGCGACATCCACATCCCCAACCGCGAGGTACCCGACGCGGTGCTCTTAAAGAGCGACGGCCTGCCCACCTACCATCTGGCGGTGGTGGTAGACGATCACCTCATGGGGGTGAGCCACGCCGTGCGCGGCGAGGAGTGGATTCCCACCGCGCCCATCCACGTCCTGCTCTACCGGGCCTTTGGCTGGGAGGAACCCCAGTGGGTGCATATGCCCCTTCTCAAGAACGCCGAGGGCAAGAAGCTCAGCAAGCGCAAGGACGACGTCAACTTAGACGCCTACCGCCGTCAGGGCGTCCTGCCCGAGGCGCTCCTCAACTACCTGGGCACCATGGGCTGGAGCATGCCCGACGGGCGGGAGTTCTTCAGTCTGGGGGACATGATCAGGCACTTCTCCTTCGAGCGCGTGTCGCTGGGCGGCTCGATCTTCGACCCCAAGCGCCTCAAGCACTACAACGCCAAGTACCTCCGCGACCTCCCGCTTGAGGACCTCGCCGAACGGGTCAAGCCTTTTCTTGCCGAGGCGGGCGTCCTGCCGCAGGACGAGCGCTATCTGCTCGACGTGCTCGACATCACCAGGAAGCGGGTCGAGACCTTGGCGGAGTTTCCCAAGGCCGTCGCCTACTTTTTCAGCGACGACTTCCCCTTCGAGGCGGAGGCCAAGAAGAGGCTCGCGGCCGGTCAGAAGTATCTCGAAGACCTCGAGCGCGAGTTCGCCCGGCTCGAGGACTACGACGAGGATTCGATCGACGACATGCTCCACGACTATGTGCAGGCGCAGTCGGTGGGCATGGGCAAGGTCCTGCAGCCGCTGCGCGTGGCCCTGACCGGCACCATGCAGGCCCCTGGCATCACCGAACTCGTCAGCGCCCTCGGCCGTGACCGAGTCCTGACACGTCTCGGTCGGGCGCTCGCCTATATCACCGCGGGCCTGCCCGACGACCGGCCCGTCAGGCCCGAAGAGGCCAAGGTAGCGAGCAGGGCGGGGGCGAGAGAGTGAGCTGGTTCGACCGCCTCAAGCAGGGCCTCAGCAAGACGCGCGATGTCCTCACCGGCGACGCACCCCTGGTCGGCAAGACCTGGGAGATGGACTGGGACGACCTCGAGTTCGCGCTGATCGCCGCCGACACGGGCGCCAAGATCGCCGCCGAGGTGGTGAGTGAGACGAAGCGGGAGCGCGAACGCGGCGTGAGCTTCCAGGAGGCGCTCGAGAAGGCGCTGATGGATCAGCTCGAGCGCGACAGGATGCGCCAGAAGCTGCGCCGCGTCGGCTTCGAGCTCGACGTCAGCCGCAACATGGTCGAGGTAAGGGGCAAGGCGATCATGGTGGTCGGCGTCAACGGCGTCGGCAAGACCACCACCATCGCCAAACTCGGCCAGTACTACACGGGCTACGGCAAGCGGGTGATGTTCGCCGCCGGCGACACCTTCCGCGCCGCGGCGACCGCCCAGCTTTCTGTCTGGGGCGAGCGGCTGAGCATCCCCACCGTCACCGGGCCCGACGGCTCGGACCCGGCCGCGGTGGCCTTCGACGCCGCGCAAGCCAGAGCCGCCCGGGGCCGCGACCTGCTCTTCGTGGACACCGCCGGCCGCCTCCACACCAAGCACAACCTGATGGAGGAACTGAAGAAGGTCAAGCGGGTGATCACCCGGGCCGACCCGGGCGAGCCGGGGGAGGTGTGGCTGGTCCTTGACGCCGTCACCGGGCAAAACGGTCTCGAGCAGGCCAGAAAGTTCCACGAGGCCGTCGGCGTCACCGGCGTCATCGTCAGCAAACTGGACGGCACCGCCAAGGGCGGCATCCTCTTGCCCATCGTGCGCGAGCTGGATTTGCCCATCAAGTTCATCGGCGTGGGCGAAAGGGCCGAGGACCTGCAACCCTACGACGCGGCGGCCTTTGTCAAGGCGATGCTCGACATGCCGCAACCGGCGGGAGCCAGGTAGACGCTCGTTGTCCGAAAAGATCCCGGACGAGCTGCTGTCGCGCATCCTCGAGCCCTCAGGTGAGGGACCAGCTTCCCCTTCCAAGGTGTTGCCCGCCCTCGAGCCGTGGACCATCCGCTAGACTGGGACCGTGTTTCCTCTCCTGCTCATCACCGCGACGTCAGTGGAAGGCCGGCCCGTCCGCGAAGGGCTGAGCGAGCTCGAGCGGCTGGACTTCCCGCTGGGAGAGCTCTACCGCGGCCACTTCGCTCACCTGCCCGTCTTCCTGGCCCATCTGGGCGTCGGCAAGGTCAACACCGCCGCGGGCCTCGCCCTGGCGCTCGAGGCCACCGGGGCGGAGACCGTCCTTC
>JALZLY010000116.1 GCA_030858465.1 Deinococcota bacterium | reverse complement strand
CCGGGATCGGTAATATCCGAAAAGTTCTCTACGGTTGCCAGATCGGCATAGAAGGTATCCATTTTTCAGCTCTCAAATTCCACGACGGGCGAATCCAAACCGGCAAAAGTATTGTACAAGAAGGCTGAAGGAGCAGCAATGGTCGTGTCCCATCGCTAAGCACCGCGTGGTCATTCTGGGTGGCGGCCACGCTGGCGTGCGCGCTGCCAGGCGCCTCCTGAAGGCAAGCCGGCCGGAAGACGACCTCGACATTGCCATGGTCAACCACGACAATGTCGAGGTCTGGCATGGCTTGATGCCGCAGATCGTCGGCGGCCGCATCGAGCCCAGCCATATCCTGGTCGCGTTGCGCACCATCTTGCCCGGCGTCACCTTGTACAGCCATGAGGTCAAAGCCGTCGATCTGGCCGAGCGCTCCGTGACCCTCGACCGTGGCGACGAAGGTGGTGAGGTGGTGATCACTTTCGATCACCTCGTTCTTGCCCTCGGCTCGGTGACCGACCTCAGCCGCTTCCCGGGCCTCCTCGAGCACGGCCTCCAAACCAAGACCATCGGCGACGTCTTCCACATTCATAACCACCTGCTCGACATGCTCGAGCGCGCCTCGGTCGAACAGGACCCGGAAGAGCGGCGGCGGACATTGACCTTCGTCGTGGCCGGGGCCGGCTTCGCGGGCGTCGAGATCGCCTCGCAGGCCAACAACCTGATCCGCAGCGCCCTGCGCTTCTATCCGACCATCGAGGAAGCCGAGGTTCGCCTCGTGGTCGTCAGCCATTCGGCGCGGATTCTGCCGGCCATCAGCGAGACGCTGGCCAGCCGCGCTGCGCGCTTCATGGAGCGCAACAAGATCGAGTTCAAGCTCAAGACCGAGCTGGCGTCGGCGACCACCAATGCCGCCATCTTGTCCAGCGGCGAGGTTATCGCCACGCGCACCCTGATCGTGACGGTCGGGGTCGGACCGAATCCCGTCATCACCGGGCTGCCCCTCGCGTTGCAGCACGACCGCGTCGTCTGCGACGAGTGCTGCCGCGTGCTCGGCCAGCCTGGGGTCTATGCCGTCGGCGACAACGCCGCTATCCCCAACGAGCAGACGGGCAGACCCTTCCCGCCGACGGCGATCTACGCCTTTTCGCAGGGTGAGTGCGCCGCCGAGAATATTCTGAGGGAGCGCCGCGGACAGCCGCTGAAACGGTACCGGCCCGTCAACCTCGGGGACGCGGCCCTGCTCACCACCAACTACGGGGTGGCGCAGCTGTGGGGGGTACCGCTCGAGGGCGTCTTGGCGGCGGCCGTCTGGCGCCTCACCATCATGACCTTCTTGCACAGCTGGAAGCGCCGCTTCGCCTTCCTCATGGACTGGCTCTCCGCGACCCTGTTCCCCCCGGACATGACCCAACTGCGCATCGCGCGAAGCGACAGCATCATCCCACTGCGCTTTGCCGCCGGCGACACCATCATCCGCGAGGGCGAGCCGGGCAGTCGCTTCTACATCGTCAACGAAGGCGAGGTCGAGGTCTTGCGCAGGGCGGCGGATGGCGGTGAGGAGCAAGTCGCCCGCCTCGGGCCCGGCCGCTACTTCGGCGAGGTCGCGCTGCTCTACGAGGTAAAGCGCACCGGGACGGTCCGCGCGACCGTCGATACCACGGTGCTCAGCATGGCCCGCCAGGACTTCACCACGTTGGTCGAGCACATCCCGGTTTTGCGCGAAGCGTTTGACCACAGCTCGCAAAACGCCATCAAGACCGCCGCCGACGAAGCATAGGCGAAGCCGAAGCATAAGGGTATAAGGGCATAAGGGCGCGGTTCCAAAAGAGGGCGGTTCCAACAGGGTCAAGGGCTCTCCGGGTCGCGCCCCCAGCAGACCATACTCTAGCGCGCTCCCTCGCCCAGGCTCGTCAGCCCGGGGTTTAGCCTAGAGGCGTAGAATAAGGGCGTGGACATCAGGGTTTTTGAAGCGCCGGCCGAGGAACGCCTCGACGTGGCTATCGCCGCGGCGCTCGAGTTCAGCCGCACCCGCGCCAAGGAGCTCGTCAGCGACGGCTACGTGCAGCTCGACGGCCGCCCGGTGAGCAAGCCGTCCTTGAAACTGACCGGCCGCGAGATCGTCTCGGTGCTGGTGCCGCCGCCCAGGCCCATGCACGTCGAGGCCGAGGACATCCCTTTAGACATCCTCTACCAGGACGAGGATATGGCGGTCATCAACAAGCCGCCCGGCCTGACCGCCCACCCCACCGCCAGCCTGCGCACGGGCACGGTCGTCAACGCGCTCTTGGGCCGCATCGAGCTCTCGAGGGAACGGCAGAGCGACCCGCTCGAAGAGGACTACCGCCCCGGCATCGTGCACCGGCTCGACAAGGACACCTCGGGTATCATGGTCATCGCCAAGCACGACGCGGCCCACCGCCACCTCGCCAACTCCTTCAAAAAGCGCCTCACCGAAAAGGAGTACGTGGCGCTCGCCGGCGGCGAGATGCCAAGCGAGGTGCTGGTCGACGCGCCCATCGGCCGGCACCCGCTGGAACGTCGGAAGATGACGGTAGGCGGCATCAACCCGCGCAAGGCCAGCACCTACTTCTGGGTCTTGGGGCGGGCGCCGGGGCATGGGCAGCAGAGCCTGCTGGTGCGGGCCAAACCTCACACCGGGCGCACCCACCAGATCCGCGTGCACCTCGCGCACCTGGGCGCGGCCGTCGTCGGCGACAAGGTCTACGGCCGGCCCTCGGCGGTTATCCCTCGGCAAGCGCTGCACGCCTTCCGCCTCACCCTGCCGCACCCCCGCGACAACACGCCCATCGCCTTTGAGGCCGAGCCGCCCACCGACATGGTCGAGGCCTGGCTGGGGCTGGGCGGCTCCTGGCCCGCCTTCGGCGGCCGCGCCTCCTAGGGCACGACCCTGCGCAGCGGGGCTTGTTAGACTGGCCTTCACTTCCATCCGGCCGCGACCTTCGCGCGCCCCGTAGAACGGTTGACAGCAGAACGGTTGACGCGGTCCCAACCGGGAAAGGCAAACATGACGCAAACACCCCCTCCCCCCCACAGCAAGGCCAGCTCTCAACAGGCTGCTACCCTGCCCCACTGGCAGCTCACCAGCCTCTTTTCCAGCTTAGAAGGCGAAGACTTCCGCGCGGCCAAGGAAGAACTCGAGGAAGACCTGGACGCCCTGGAGCGCTTCATGGACGAGCGCGGCGTGCGCAGCCAAGAGGGGCTCGAGCTCAGCGCCGAGGTCATCGGCACCTTTGAGCACCTGCTGAGCGAGTTCAACACCATCTACGCGCTGAACAGCGACATCTGGGCCTTCGTCTACGGCTACTTGACCACCGACTCCCTCGACGAGCTCTCGCAGGCGGAGTACTCGGGGCTCCAGCCCGTGAGCAGCCGCTTGGGCGTCCTCGCCAAGCGCTTCACCGCCTGGCTGGGCAGCCTGGACATAGAGGCGTTGATTGGCCGCTCGCAGGCTGCTAGCGAGCATGCCTACCTGCTCAGGCTCGAGCACCAGAGCGCAAAACACCTGATGTCCGACGCCGAGGAGGCGCTCTTTTCGGCCCTCACCCAGACGGGCGGCAACGCCTGGGGCAAGCTGCACGGCGACATCAGCTCTCAGAGCACCGTTCGCCTGGCCCTGCCGGGCCGCGAGGAGGGAGACTACACCGTCACCGAGCTCAAGAACCTCCAGGCCGAGGCCGACCCCGAGTTGCGCCGGGCCGCCTTCCTTGCCGAGCAGAAGCTCTTGGAGCGCGACGCCGTCTCCTTTGCCGCCGCCCTGAACAGCATCAAGGGCCAGGTAAACGAGGTGTCGCGCCGCCGCGGCTGGGCGAGCGCCCTGGACGAAGCCCTCTTCCAGAGCCACATCAGCCGGGCCAGCCTGGACGCCATGCAGGCGGCTTGCGAGGCGAGCTTTCCCGTCTTCCGCCGCTACCTAAAGGCCAAGGCCAAGTTCCTGGGCAAGAGCAGCCTGGCCTGGTACGACCTGCGCGCGCCCATTGCGGTAGGCGAGGCCAGGAGCTACAGCTGGGACGAAGCCAAGAGCTTCGTCGTCCAGAACTTCCGCGCCTACAGCGACGAGCTCGCCGACTTCGCGCAGCGCAGCTTCGACGAGGGTTGGCACGACGTGCCGCCGCGCAAGGGCAAGCGCGGCGGCGCCTTTTGCATGAAGGCCTTTGGCGCCCAGGAGTCGCGCATCCTGCTCAACTACGGCGCTACCCTTGACGACCTCTTCACGGTGGCCCACGAGCTCGGCCACGCCTACCACAACCACTGCCTGTTTACGGCGGGGCGCAGCTCCTTGCAGGCGGGCACGCCCATGACCCTGGCCGAGACCGCCAGCATCTTCTGCGAGACCATCGTCGTCAACGCGGTCCTCAAAGAGGCCGGCGAGACGGAGAGGCTGGCGATTCTCGAGCAGGACTTGCTCGGCAGCTCTCAACTCGTCGTCGACATCCACTCGCGCTTTCTCTTCGAGCGCGAGGTCTTTGACCGGCGGCGGAAACGCGAGCTCAGCGTGGGCGAGTTCAAGGGGCTGATGTTGGACGCCCAGGAGGCGACCTACGGCGACGGCCTCGACAGCAACGCCCGCCATCCCAACATGTGGTCGCAGAAGCTGCACTACTACTCGGCGGGCCGGAGCTTCTACAACTTTCCCTACACCTTCGGCTACCTCTTCGGCCTGGGCGTCTACGCCCAGTACCGGGCCCAGCCCGAGGGCTTCAGGGAGCGCTACGACAGGCTGCTCTCCATGACGGGCATGGCGGACGCCGCCGAACTCGCCCGGGACTTCGGCATCGACTTGGAGAGCCCCGACTTCTGGCAGGGCAGCCTCGCGGTCGCCGCGGGGCGGGTGGCGGAGTTCGAGGAGCTGGTGGAGACGCACGCCGGTTAGCAAGGCAGTTAGCAAGGCGTGTTGACATGGCGACCTCACCGACCGACCTCGCCCGCCGCGCCGCGGACGCCGTCGACGCCAAAGGCGTCGTCGCGCTCGCCCAGGAGCTCGTGCGCCTTCGCAGCGTCTACGAACCCGACAAGGGCCGGACCGAGGCCGAGGCGGCGCACCTTCTGGCCGGCGTGCTCCAGGAGATGGGGCTGACGGTCACCGTAGAGGAGGCCGCCCCCGGCCGCCCCAACGTCATCGCGGACTGGCAGGGCTCCGGCTACCGTCCGGGGAGCAGGACGCTGCTGTTTGAAGGCCACAGCGACGTGGTCACCGAGGGCGACGCCGAGAGCTGGAGCCATCCGCCCTTCGCCGGCGTGATCGAAGGGGGCCGCCTCTACGGCCGCGGCGCCGCCGACATGAAGGCGGGCGTGGCGGCGGCCGTCATGGCGCTTCAGGCGGTGATGACGGCGGCCCCCGAGCTGCCCGGCCGCGTCCGGCTGGGCGTCGTCGCCGACGAAGAGGGGATGATGCTGGGCATCAAGCACTTTATCCGGCGGGGCTGGGCCGACGAGGTGGACGCGGCCATCGTCTGCGAGCCCGAAGAACTCGAGCTCTGCCTGTGGCAAAAGGGCGCCATGCGCGTGGCCGCGCGCTTCACCGGCAGGATGGCCCACGGCGCCATGCCCTACGCCGGCGTCAACCCGGTGCCCTGGCTGGCCGACTTCGTCCAGGGCGTGCGGGCGCTCGAAGCGGCCGAGCAGGCCAGGGTGGGCGCGCACCCTCAGCTCGGCCTGCCCTGGCTCACGCCGACCGTCCTGCGCGCGCCCGCGACCGGCGAAGCGCAGCTCAACGTCCTGCCCGGCGACGCCGAGCTCTTGCTCGACATCCGCACCGTGCCCGGCCAGGAGCACGAGGCCGTCTTCGCGGCGCTCGAGGGGATCGCCGGCGCCGTCAGGGCCCGCGACGCGCGCGCCCGCATCAGCCTGGAGCTTCTCGAGGCGCGTCCCTGGACCGAGACCTCGCCTCATGAGCCGGTGGTGGCGGCGCTCGAGCAGGCCTGCCGGCTGCTCGGCCGCGAACCCCGCTACGGCGGCGTGCCCGGCGCCACCGACGGCACCTTCTTGCACGCCTGGGCCGGCGTGCCCATCGTCACCGTCGGGCCCGGCGAGCGCACGGTTCCGCACCAGCGCGACGAGTGGGTCGCGCTCGACGATATCGTCCACGCCGCGAAGCTCTACGCGGCGGCGGCCGTGCTCTTTATGAGCGAGGAAAAAAGCACCACAAGCTAGCCTCCAAGGCGTAGACTGAAGGAACAAAAAGGAGGACCACGAATGCCGCGTGCTGCTTTAGTTACCCTCTTGACCGTCCTGCTGGGCGCGACCATCCTGAGCGGCCTGGCCCAGCCCGAGCCCGCCTACGGCGGCGAGGTCACCGTCGCCATCGTCGCCGAGCCGCCGGGTTGGGACCCCACCGTGTCCACCTCGCAGGAGATCGCTCGAGTGACCTACCACAACGTCTTTCAGGGTTTGGCGCGCATCGACCAGAGCGGCGAGGTCGTCCCGGCCCTGGCCGAGTCCTGGGAGGTTTCGGATGACGGCCTCGCCTGGACCTTTACCCTGCGCGAGGGCGTCCTCTTCCACGACGGCAGCCCCCTGACGGCCGAGGACGTCATCGCCAAGTTCGAGCGCGCCACCGACCCCGACTCCGGCCACACCCACCCCGAGTACTACCGCGCCATCGAGAGCGTCACCGCTGAGGGCAAGCTGGTCACCTTCACGCTGCTAGAGCCCAACTCGAGCCTGCTCTACAACCTGGCCCGGCCCGACTCCATCATCTATCCCGCCGGCACGGAAGCGACGCAGCGCAACCAGCCCGTCGGCACCGGGCCCTTCAGCTTCGTCGAGTGGGTGGCGGGCAGCTCGGTCAGGCTCGAGCGCTTCGACGGCTACTACGAAGAGGGCCTGCCCTACCTGGACGCCGTCACCTTCCGCATCATTGCGGATCCCAACGCGCAACTGGCCGCCCTGCGCAGCGGTGACATCGACCTGATCGGGGTGGGGGTGAGCCCGGAGAACGCCCTGCAGGTCCAGGCCGACCCCAGCCTCAAGCTCAGCCAGGGCAGCAGCACCACCGAGATCACCCTGGCGATGAACAACGCGCGCGAGCCCCTCACGGACCCAAGGGTGCGCCAAGCCATCACCCACGCCATCGACAAAGAGGCCATCGTCGCGGGCGCCATGTTCGGCTTCGGCACGGTCATCAGCACCCATGCGACCCCGGTCGAGCCCTACTACACCGACCCCAACCCCTACCCCTACGACCCCGAGCGGGCCAGGGAGCTGCTCGCCGAGGCGGGCTTCGACGGCGGCCTGAGCGTTCGCTTCGAGCTGCCCGAGCCCTACATCCTCGAGCGGCGCGCCGGCGAGGTCATCGCCCAGCAACTCACCGAGGTGGGCATCGACATCGACCTGTCGGTGGTGGAGTGGGCGACCTGGCTCGAGCGCATCTTTGGCGGCGCCGACTACGACCTGACCATCATCGGCCACTCCGAGCCGCGCGACATCGGCGTCTACGGCAACCCCGACTACTACTACCGCTACGACAACCCGCGGGTGCGCGAGCTCTTAGACGAAGCCGAGCGCGCCACCGAGCCGGAGGCCGAGGCGGAACTCTACCAGGAGATCGCCCGCATCATCAGCGATGACGCCGTCAACGTCTGGGTCTTCAACCCGGCCTATCTCGTCGCCGCCCGTGAGGGTATCTACGGCTACTGGGAGAACCAGCCCACCCCCAGCATCGACATGACCGAGGTCTACCGGGCGCAATGAGCAAGCAGGGGTCGGGATTCGGGGGTCGGTTTCTTCCTGACCCCGACCCCTAACCCCCGTCCATGCTGCTTTTCGTCCTCAAGCGCTCCCTCGCCGCGCTCGCCAGCGTCTTTCTGGCGGCGCTGCTCGTCTTCGTCGCCCTCTTGGCGGTGCCCGGCGACCCCGCCGAGGTCATCTTGGGCATCAACGCCAGCCCCCAGGCGCTCCAGGCGCTGCGTGAGCAGCTCGGCCTCACCCTGCCGCCGGTGGAGCGCTTCGCGCGCTGGCTCGGCGGCCTGTTGCGGGGCGACCTCGGCGTGTCGATCAATTACGGCCAGCCGGTGACCTCGCTGATCGTGTCCCGGCTCGAGGTCTCCTTGCCTCTGGCCTTTGGGGCCATGCTCCTGGCCTGCCTCGTCGCCCTGCCGCTCGGCGTCCTGGCCGCCCTGCGCCAGGGAAGCTGGCTCGACCCGCTGGTGACGGGCGCTACGCAACTGGGCGCCGCCGTCCCGTCCTTCTGGCTCGGCCTCCTGCTCATCCTCCTCTTTAGCGTCGAGCTGGGCTGGCTGCCGGCGGGCGGCTGGACGAGCTGGTCGCGCGACCCGCTGCGGGCGGCGCAGAGCCTCGTCCTGCCGGTGCTGGCCCTGGGCCTGGGCCAGGCGGCGGTGATCACCCGGCAGACGCGCGCGGCGATGCTCGAGGTCCTCGGCCAGGACTACATCCGCACCGCTCGAGCCAAGGGCTTGAGGGCGCGGCGCGTCGTCTACGGCCACGCCCTCAAGAACACCATGGTCACCCTGCTCACCATCATCGGCCTCAGCTTTTCGCAACTCCTGGTAGGCGCCATCATCGTCGAGCAGGTCTTCTCGCTGCCCGGCCTGGGCCGCCTCGCGCTCACCGCCATCGGCACCCGCGACTTTCCGCTGCTGCAGGGCGAGGTGCTCTTCTACGCCACCGTCATCGTCCTCCTCAACTTCCTGGTGGACCTGTCCTACAGCCTCCTCGACCCGCGCATCCGCTACAGCTGAATTGAAGGTTCAAGACAAATTTTCGTCTTTATGTAAGAAAACAAGGGAGTCTGACCGCTTTTTTCGACCTTTTACAGCAGTGTTCACAAGCGACCATCGTCTGGCACTCGGTCTCGTTGGGCTTGGCAAAGTAGGGGCACCGAGTCTTGCGCCAAAGGGTGTATGGACGGTGCTCGAGAAGGCGTGTGCTATCATCGGTCTCAACACGCTATGGTGCGTCATGGTGTATCGCAGCGTGGGAGAGGTTTTATGACTCAGGTGCAGGACAAGCTCATGACCGCAGAGGAGCTGTTCAACCTTGCCGATGACGGTCGCAACTACGAACTCATCGAAGGGATACTCATCGAGATGGCTCCCCCTGGTGGTGAACACGGTGTGGTTCCAACCAACGCCACGGCGCTCCTGGCACCTTACCTCAAGCGCACCAAGGCTGGCTTACTCGTCACCGAAACAGGTTTTTTAGTGCAGCGCAACCCCGACGTGGTGCGCAGCGCGGATCTAGCCTTTGTTTCACGGGCGAGCCTCGAGCAAGAACCTTTACACCCCAAGTACCGCGTCACCCCCCCTGACCTCGCGGTCGAGGTGGTTTCGCCCAACGACCTCCCCAAAGACGTGCGCGGCAAGGTCACTGAGTGGCTCGCGGCAGGGAGCCGTGAGGTGTGGGTGTTCGTGCCAAAAACCATCATTCTCACAAAATACCAGCCAGGTGGCGTGCATCAGCGCTATGAGGCGCAAGACACCCTTACAAGCGACCTTTTCCCTGGTTGGCGCTGCACCGTAGAGGAACTTCTCACCTATCTGAGCTGAGAAACTTGGGCGTTCGGGTCTTATGTCTCGAGCAGCGGTGCCATTCCCGGTTGCGTGGTGTGGCGCTGCGTGGTGTGGTGCTGCATGTCTCACCTCTGACTGGTAGCGTTTGAATAGCAAAACCTGCACAGCGTCAAAAGATTGCCTTTTCTATCTTGTGTGCTCGGTTGTGAAGTCTCGAGTACCGTCCGTAGCGCTACCGTCTTGGGCAGGCTGACGACAGACACCCACCGGACGCTAGCGCGTGGCGACATCATCAGGCGGGTGGTGGTCTCATGGGTTGGTTTGTGTTCTTAACGCTATGCGAATGTCGTCGCGCGTCGGTAGGCTCGGCTGCGCCCCTTTCTTGGTCACTGCCAGCGCGCCTGCTGCATTGGCAAAACGCAGTGCCGCCTCGAGCCCCTCCCCCTCCGCCAATGTGACCGCCAGCGCGCCACAAAAGGCGTCCCCCGCGGCGGTCGTATCCACCACCTCGACCTTGTGGGCGCTTAGCTGCCCGTCGCCCTCGGCAGACGACCACACCAGCCCCTTTGCCCCCAACGTGACCACCACGGTCTTAGCGCCGCGCCCCCGCAGTGCCTCCGCTGCCTGCCTTGAGGAAGCAGCTTCGCCCTCGAGCCCACTCGACACGGCTGCCTCCCTCTCGTTTACCACCAGGTAAGTGATCGTCTGAAGCAGCGCGTCCTCGAGCCTCTGCGCGGGGGCTGGGTTGAGCAGCACCGGCACCCCCCCGCGCGCGCCCGTTGCGCGACGGCGGTGACGGTCTCTAGTGAACCTCGAGCTGCACTACTACTAGCGCGACCCCCTCGAGTAGGTCATCGGGGAGCTGTTCGGGGGTGAGTTTGCCGTTGGCACCGGGGCTCACCACGATCATGTTCTGGCCCCTCTCGTCCACCGTGATAAAGATCATACCGCTCGGACCGGGCACGCGCTGCACCCGGCCAACGTCCACGTTGGTGTGCTCGAGGGTGTGGCGCAACGTCTCTCCAAAAGCGTCCTCGCCGACCTACCAAGCATGACGACACGACCTCCGGCCTTGGCGGCAGGCGCAGCCTGATTGGCACCCTTGCCACCAGGAAAGCTCGCTACGTCGTCCCTTAAGACCGTGTCGCCTGGTTTGGGATGCGCCCTCACGGCGGTGACGAGGTCCATGTTGAGGCTACCGACGACCAGGATGGTTTTCATGCTGCTATTGTATCCGCTCCTGTACCTCCCCTCTGGCGGGCGCGGTGGACTTGACCAAGGCTTACTTTACCGCCCCAACGCCTGTGCTTTTCTAAGGGTGGCACACGCCGGAAGGGGGAGAGCATGAAACGACGACACACCAACCATAGGCGGGGTTCACTAGGCGCACCACGGGGGTTGAGCCGCCGCGACCTGTTCAAGGTGGGGGCGGGCTCGCTGCCGCAGGGTTTGGGGTGACGCAAAAGGTGGCGGCGCAGCCCACCGATATGCCCGCCGAGACGCTTGCGGTTGACCTTGGCAGCTATCCGTACAGCCTCCCGGAATTGGGCTATGGCTACGACGCGCTCGAGCCGCAGATCGACGCCGAGACGATGCAACTGCACCATCAGGATCATCAGCAGAGCTATTTCGTTTCGATTCCCTTAGCCCCTGCGGTTTCTTGGTCAGCTTGGGAGTACGCTGTGCTTTGGATGTCGTGGTGTTCATCAATCCTCATGACATCCTTTTTCTCCCTCCTAGACAAGAGCAACAGATTCCGTTAGAGCCAGTGAATTTTTAATCCTATGTTTCGTCACCCCAACCTCGTTTTCGGCCTCGCCCTCATCGGCCTCGTGGCCCTGGGGGCCGGGCTATCCTTTTTGTGGCTGCCGCACGACCCCAACCGGATCGACTTTAGCGCGCAGCTCGCCGCGCCCAGCGCCGCGCATCCGCTGGGCACCGACCATCTCGGCCGCGACCTCCTGAGCAGGCTGCTGGTGGGGGCAAGGAGCACCCTGCTGGTCGGCTTCATCGCCGTCTCTATCGCGCTCGGCCTAGGCGGGCTCCTGGGCGCGCTTGGCGGCTACCTCGGCGGCCTCCTCGACGAGCTCGTCATGCGCGTGGTGGACGTGCTCTACGCCTTTCCGCCCATCTTGATGGCGATCCTGCTAGCCGGCATCTACGGGCCCGGCACCCTGACCGCGATGGTCGCCATCGGCCTCGCCACCGTGCCGGTCTTCGCGCGGCTCATGCGCGCCTCCATGTTGAGCCTGAAGGGGCGAGATTTCGTCGAGGCCGCCCAGGCGCTCGGCGCAGGACGCGGC
>JALZLY010000115.1 GCA_030858465.1 Deinococcota bacterium | reverse complement strand
CTGCAAGGTAGGGCAACACTGGAGCACGTCCTAAGCACCAGTCAGCTGAAGGAGGGATGCGCTCGGCCTTCGAAGCCGCCCAGCCACAGCAGAAAGGGCGCTCGCCAGGAGCGCCCCTTCCAACTTGCTGTGCAGAATTGCCGTACAGAATTGCTTGTCCAGCGTTTACTGCGCCGCGAGCGCCGACACGCTGAACTCGTTGAAGACGACCTCCAAGGGGCCCATGGGATCGTTGCGGCGCGAGGCCATGATGCCTGCGGCACTGTCGCCGGTCACCAGCGCGCTGGTGAGCTGCACACCGCCATCAGTCACCTGCTGAAAGTCACCACCGTCGACGCTGTAGTAACCCGTGGCGGTGCCGTCGGGCTGAACCACCAGTCTGAGGGTGACGGTCGCGCCGGTGGGGATGTTGAAGGCACTGGTGCGCCTCAAACCGGTGGGGCCGTCGACGGTCTCGCCGCCGATCTCGCGGCGAAGCTCGATCTGCGAACTGGTATCGTTAGCCGCACCAACGGCGCTGATCACCACCAGCTTGACGTAGTTGTTCTGATCGCCGGGGAGGCCGAACCAGAGGCCGGCCTGCTGGAAGTTGTTGCCGGGAAAGGCCGGCTTGACGAGGGTGGTCTCGATGACCCGGGCTTCGCCCGTCACATCGACCGGAAGACCGAGGCCGTTCTCGAGGCTGTTGGCTTCTTGAAACTGGAGGCCCTGCTGCGCGGTGATGGTGAGGGTGCCCGCGCCGGTGAACAGGTTCAGGTTGCCGGGGTTGAAGAAGGTGTCGCCACCTTGAACGAGGGTGAAGCCCGTGTTCGCCAGCGTGTCCGGCACGGCCGCATCGAAGGTCAACTCGTCGATCGGCTCGCCGGGCTGGGGAACGGGACCGGGGTCGACGGGAGGGCCTACGGGAGGATTGACGGGGGGATCGACGGGGGGACCGACGGGGGGACCGACGGGGGGATCGACGGGAGGGTCAACGGGAGGATCGACAGGGGGATCGACAGGACCAGCAGTCGGCGTGGCGCTGGCCTCGTCCGACCCAGTCGATTCGCCCACGGCGTTGATCGCGGTCACCTGGTAGTAGTAGGTAGCGGCGGCCGTAGCGGTGGTGTCGGGGTAGGAGGTTTCGGCGAGGTCCGCCGCGATACGGTCGTCCGGTCCGGGGACGAAGCCCTGGGTTTGGCTGCGGTAGACGTTGTAGCCGGTCGCACCGGTGCTGGCACTCCAGCTCAGGTCAACGTTACCGGTTTGTTCATTGTAGTCCGCCGACAGATTTTCAGGCGCAAGCGGCGCGATGGGCGACTCGCCCGGCCCCTGGCAGGCTGCCAGGAAAACGAGCAGCGAGGAGAAGAGGAGGATGCGTTTCACTATCTTTCACTCACCTTTCTTGAGAATGGGAGGGTTAACTCCACAGTGCCTATTGTGTTCATAGAATCCGGATATGTAAAGTGCAAATGACCACTGTACCGAACCGGGAGCCGTGGTCTGTGGGCTCGAGCTCTCCCCAGCGCCCACAGGATATAAAGCCTGTTCCGTATCACCTCCCTTACGTGCCCATCACCGTGCGGGCTCGATATTGGTTATCAGGTAGACGTTGTCGTTGTAGTCGCAGTTGGCGACGCCACCCCCGTCTCCGTCCCCGCAGCCCTCCTGCTCCGGCTGCGCGTCGACGTAGTCCTGGGCGACCAGATAGGCATTGGGGACAGGCGCGCCGCTGCGGTCCTTGACCGGCCACATCCTCACCCCGAGGTTGCCCGACTCGGTCGCGGCGACATTGGTGGTGTAGACCTGGGGGCCGCTCCCCACCCTGATCTCGAAGCGCGCGGGCGGCGAGTTGTAAAGGCGCTGGGCGCGGCGCTCCGGGTTGCCCTGAAGCGGCGGAAAGATGCTCTGGGCGTAATCCGGGTGGTGGAAAAAGCGGGTGTTGGCGCTGCCCAGGTCGAACCAGTCGCTGTAGAGACAGCAGCCGTGAAAGGCCGCCATCTGCCGGACGTAGACGGGTTGGCTGGAGTCGGCGCGGGTCCAGAAGGGCTCGCGGATCTCGTCGCCGGCCAGCGGCGAGTCGCTGCTCTCGACCAGGGGCTCGCCGATGTCGGTGCCATAGCCGAAGACCATGGCGAGCTGCGTCAGCGAGGTCTCGAACACCCACTCCGGCCGCGTCTGCTGGGCGCCCGCCAGCTCCACGGCGGTGTTGGCGCCGCCCGTAGCATTGGAGACGATCGTCATGGTGGCGCGGCGCACCTCCGCGCACTGCTGGGCCTGTTCCCTGCCCGGCGAGCAGAAGGGCGGTACCGGCGCGACGAGCGGGTCACCCTCCTGGTTGGGACCGCCCAGAAAGGTGACCTGGACGTCCTCGAACGCTCCGGCCGCGATGGAAAAGGGCAGGGTCAGGTCCGGGTTCTCCTCGAGGCGAACCGCGAACTGGTCGGCGTGTTGCCCAAAGAAGTCGAAGCCGACGACGACGAGGTCGTCGCCCGCGCCCTCGTTGCGGAGGCGCAAGGTGGCCACGTCCTGGTAGCGCAGGTCGGTCCAGTCCGACTGTTCGGGCCAGTTGTCGGGGATGCTGTCGATGCGGCTAAAGGACAGCCAGTCGTTGAAAAAGCCCGGCTGCAGTTGCCCGTCGGCCACCCCGGCGCGGTTTTCGGTGGTGAGAACCGCGTCGCTCTGCGGCGCCGGCGTGGGTCCGCCCGCGGCGGGCGCGACGTTCGAGATCACGAAGACGTAGTCCTGGAAGTCGCCGTTCCGCCAGTCCTCGAAGGCCAGCAGATAGCTGTTGGCGACCTCTTCCCCGCTCCGGTCCCGGATGGGGTAGACGCGCACGGCGTGGGGAAGCTGAGGCTGGGCGGTGTTCAGGTGGTCCTCTGTGTGGGTGGTGTAGCCGAAGTGCTGGCTTCTCACGTAGACGCCGAAGTCGGCGTCGCCCGGATCGAAGCTGCTCTCACCGCCTGGGACGATGGCCGGATTCAATGTCTGATCCTGCCCTACCTCGATCTGCGCCACCTGGCTGTAGGAGATCACCCCGGCGGACGCGTCGGCGGAGGTGTCGGCCGAGGTGTCGAAGGTGTAGTAGCCGAAGGGAACCAGCTCGTCGGGCGAGTAGCGCGCCACCGGCCGGAGGCCGACCTCACCCGGCCCCGCCCTCCTGAAGCGCGGCACCAGGACCTCGTCGCCGAGCGGCGCGGGATCCTGGCCAAACTCGAGCTCGTCTGAACCGATGTCGATGGTATAGCCCAGGGTAGCGACGACCTCCTGGAGGGTGGGCTCGTCCCTGCCGCCCAGGCCCCTGGCGCTGAGGCCGTAGAGCTCGGCGCTCGCGCCCTCCGCCTGGTCGTCGCCGTGCTCAGCGCCCAACTCGAGCCGGGCGCTGAGGCTGCCTACCTGAGTGTCGGCGGGGGTGAAGGTGAGGTCGAGGCTGAGCTCCGCGCCCGGCTCGAGGACGAAGGGCAAGGCCGGCGCGCCCGACAGGCTAAAGGCAGCGGCGTGCTCACCGCTCAGCTCGAGGCCGTGAAGCTCGGCCGCGGCGTCGCCCTGGTTGCTCAAGGTGAGGCTCTGGGCGGCGCTTACCTCGCCCTGCACGCCGCTAAAGACGAGTTCCGAGGGCTGCGCGGCCAATCGGCCCACACCCGGCTCGCCGCCCGGCTGGGGCATGGCCGAGACGGGCGGCGCCTGCGCGGGCGACTCCCTGCCGGCCGCGTCCACGGCGGTCACGACGTAGTAATAGGTGACGCCGTTGGCGAGCCCCGGATCGAGGTAGCTCGTGGTGGTTTCGGGCTCGAGGGTGAGGCGGTTCGCGGCGGTCATGACGTTGTCCGCGCTGGCGCCGCGGTAGACGTGATAACCCGTAGCGTCACCACTGGCATCCCAACTGAGGCGAACTTCACCGTCGCCGGGAAAGGCCTCGAGATTGGTCGGCGCCGCCGGCGCGCCGCCGGGCTGCTCGGGCAGGCCCCCACACGCCGCTAAGACGAAGAGGAGCAGGCTGAAGGGGGAAAGATTCTTCATAACACGCATTGAACTGGGTTGCCTCCTTGATAGGATCTGGCTTATTGGATCTGGACGAGAAGGGAGCGCTAGGGAAGGAACCGGCGACGCTTTGCCCAGGCGACGAAAGAGAGCGCCCGTTGCGCTCGAGCACATCAACCTCCCGATCATAACGCTGCACTTAGTATGAAGGGTGAGCGTTCCGCTACCGTCCCAGGCGTGCGTTCCGCTGTTTGACGGTACACCCTGTTTACGGCGCGGGGGTGCCCCGGTAGATGCCTTCGGAAAACACCACCGGCCTAACCGCTCCCCCCACATAGACGATCTCTCCGTTGATAAAACCACCCACCCCGGCATTGCGTGGCTCGTCCAAGGAGGTCAGCGGCGCCCAGCGGTCCTGCCGCGGGTCGTAGGCGAATACGCTCGCCACGAATTCCTCATGCGCCTGCTCGCCGCCGACGGTGATGATGCGGCCGTCTATCACCAATGTCGCCGCGGTATGGTGCGAGAGAGGCTGCGGCAAGGACGCGAGTTCCGTCCAGGTATTCGTTTCCGGGTCGTAGCGATGCACCGCGTTCTGGGTCACCGCCTGCTTGCGGGCGCCGTGCTGGCCGCCGATGGCGTAGATCATGCCCTCCAGGGCGACGACGCCCAGGTGATTGCGCGGGTTGGGCAGAGGCTCCAAAGGTTGCCAACCCGCTTCCGGAAGATCCAGGGACAAGACCCAGTGCTCTTGCCTATCCTCGCGTTCGGG
>JALZLY010000114.1 GCA_030858465.1 Deinococcota bacterium | reverse complement strand
CTGCCGGGCCCAGCGCTGGCGGCTCAGCTCGCCGCAGGCTTCGCGCTGACGGCGGTCCACTACCACCGCGCCGACCCGCTCGCCGCGCTCGCCGAGCTGCGGGTGGCCCGTCGCGAGGGCCAGACGGTCGTCTTCGCCTCGACCTCGCGCCACCGCCTGACGGACGAGCAGAAGGCGCTCGTCAGAGAGGCCAAGCCCGACCTGCACCTGGCCCTCTGGAACCCCTACGCCGCGTGCGACGTGGACGCGCCCGCGCTCCTCTCCTACGGCTTTCGCCCCGAGGCCTTGGCGGCCGTGGTCGCTTGGCTGCTGGGGCGCGAAGAGGCGAGTGGCCGCCTGCCGGTCAGCTTGGATGCTTGAGCGGTCAAGCCGAGGTGGTGCCCGCCTCTATCCGCCTCATAAACCTCTATCCGCCTCATAAAAACGCGAGATACCCTGGCATCCTGTACGGCGCATAGGGATATCTCGCTTCATCGCAGTCCCAAACCCGGTGGGGATCTGCCAACGTACCCCCGCCCCTCGACCTCAAGGCTACCCCGAGTCGGTGCAGGACATATTGCCGGAGCTTACGAAAACTGAAAGGGTCCAGTGGTCCTGAGCCCAGCTGAAGGGGTCCAGTGACCCTAAGCTCAGCTCGCGCCGTCAGTAGCCGATTCGCGCCAGCGTCCCAGCCACGCGTGCGTCATAAGGCGCGCCGAAGAGGCGGGCGTGGACGAGCAGCGGATAGAGGCTGTAGACCTCCTTGCGCCGCTCGAGAAATCCCTCGCGGCTGGGACGATGTTGACTATAGACTTCGAAAAAACGCCTGCCGAAGGTGTGGAAGAGGGCGATGAAGGCCAGTTCGACCTCGGCGTCGGCGTAGTAGAGGGCCGGGTCGATGAAGGCGGCGATTCGCCCCCGCCTGACGAGCACATTGCCGCTCCAGACGTCGCCGTGGACGAGCGACGGCGCCTCCGGCTCGCCGATGAAGGTGTCCAGGTCATCGACCAGGCGCTCGAGCCTGCCCAGCAGCGTCTCGTCTAGTGTGCCGGCCCGGTAAGCCTCTTGTGCCATAGCCCCGAGGCGCTGCTCGCGGTAGAAGGCGAGCCATGAGCCCGTCCAGGGGTTGGGCTGCACGAGCGGCCCGATGACCGTGTCCTGCTCGAAGCCGAAGCGCGGGGCGCTGAGGCTGTGCAGCTCGGCGAGGAGTTCGGCGGCGTGGGTCTCGGTCGTGGCGCTGACCTTGCCGTCATTCTCGACGTACTCGAGCACCAGCAGATCGTCCTCGGCGTAAAAGACCTGGGGGACCGGCAGGGAACTGCGCTTGGCCAGAAAGCGGAGCATAGCGGCCTCGAGCCCCAAGCTCGCTTCCGGGCCGGGGTCGTACTTGACCACCACCGCGGTCCCATCCGCCAGCCGCGCCCGGTAGACCTCGGCGATACAGCCGCCTCGCAAGGGCTCGAGCCCCTGCACGGCCTCACCCAAGGCCATGCCGATGCGCCCCTCAAGCCCCGGCACGGATCTCGGCCAGCAGCCCCTCCGAGGCGTTCTCGATGAGGTCGAGCACGTGTTCGAAGCCGTCGTCGCCGCCGTAGTAGGGGTCGGGCACCTCGTCAATCTTACTGTCTCCGGCAAAGCTCAAGAAGAGCCTGATGCGGTCCCCGTAACCCACCGGGCAGCGCCGTCGCAGCCACTCGAGGTGACCCTTGTCCATCGCCAGGACGTAGTCGAAGCGCCTGAAGTCGTCCTCCGTCACCTGCCGGGCGCACTGGGCGCTGAGGTCGTAGCCCCTGGTCCTGGCGGCGGCCTGCGCGCGGCGATCGGGCGCCGCGCCGACGTGGTAGTCATGGGTGCCCGCGGAGGCGACCTGAACCCCGTCCGCCAGCCCTTCCCTCGCCACGACGGCGCGAAAGACCCCTTCGGCGCTGGGTGAGCGGCAGATGTTGCCGGTGCAGACGAAGAGAACACGGGTCATACGGTGTTCTATCACAAAGAGCCGTGTCCATGTAGTGTAGCAGAGCGGGCAAACCTTGATAGCTCGGAGCCGACTGCCAACGCCCAAGTGACCTTCATGGTGTCAGGCTCGAGTCCGTCGGTCGCGGCATTCGCTGGACAAGCGCCCGCCGATTGCGTAGACTCGAGCCATGAAAGCCCACGCGCGCAAGCGAACACCGCGCAGCCACAAGTGGCAGCACCAGCGCTGGTAGCCTTGCCAAGCGCGGCTTACCCTCAATCACCCTCACAATTCGAGCTTTAACCTATGAGCTTTAAGCTATGGAGGTATCATGCTCTTTCCTTTACCCAACGAGCGTGGCCGCTTCGGCCTGTACGGTGGCCGTTACGTCCCCGAAACCCTGATTCCCGCGCTCGACGAGCTGACGAGCGAATACCACGCGGCGCAAGATGACGCGGCCTTTCAGCGGGAGCTCGAGCATTACCTGAAGACCTTCGTGGGCCGGCCCAGCCTGCTCTACTTCGCCCAGAACCTGAGCCGGCGCGCGGGCGGCGCCAAGATTTACTTAAAGCGCGAGGACCTGAACCACACCGGCGCGCACAAGATCAACAACACCATCGGCCAGGTGCTGCTCGCCAAGCGCATGGGCAAGGAGCGGGTGATCGCCGAGACGGGCGCGGGCCAGCATGGCGTCGCCACCGCTACGGCGGCCGCGCTCTTCGGCCTCCGCTGCGTCGTCTACATGGGCGAGGAGGACATCCGCCGCCAGGCCTTGAACGTATTCAGGATGAAGCTGCTGGGCGCCGAGGTCCGTCCGGTCACGAGCGGCACCCGCACCTTGAAGGACGCCACCAACGAGGCCATTCGCGACTGGGTGACGAACGTCCGCGACACCTTCTACGTGATCGGCTCGGTGGTCGGACCGCACCCCTACCCGATGATGGTGCGCGACTTTCAGAGCGTGATCGGCTTTGAGACGATGGCGCAGCTGGAAGCGCTCGAGGGCCGCCGGGTTCCCGACGCGGTGGTGGCCTGTGTGGGCGGCGGCTCGAACGCCATCGGCCTCTTTGCGCCCTACGCCTACCTGGACGCCGCCGAGCGCCCCCGCCTGGTCGGGGTCGAGGCGGCCGGTCATGGCCTGGACAGCGGTGCCCACGCCGCCAGCATCTCGGCGGGCAAGCGCGGCGTCCTGCACGGCGCCATGATGTACCTGCTCTACGACGGCGACGGTCAGATCAGCCCGGCGCACTCCGTCTCGGCCGGCCTCGACTATCCCGGCGTCGGCCCCGAGCACTCCTATTACGCCGACGCCGGGCTCGCCGAGTATGTCGGCGTCAGCGACGCGGAAGCGCTCATAGCCTTCAGGGCCCTGAGCGAGATCGAGGGCATCATCCCCGCGCTCGAGACCTCGCACGCCATCTTTGAAGCGATGAAGATGGCGGGGAACATGGGTAAGGACGGGGTCATCGTCGTCAACCTCTCGGGCCGTGGCGACAAGGACGTCTCGGAAGCGATGCGCGTGCTCGAGATGGAAAAAAAGATGGAGAGCGCCGCGTGAGCCGGATCAGCAGGGCCTTCGCGCAGGCGAAAGGGGAGGGCCGCGCCGCCTTCATTCCCTACCTGACGGCGGGTTTTCCCGACAAGGTGGGCTTTTTCGAGTGCGCCAGGGCACTCCTGGAGAGCGCCGACATCTTGGAGGTCGGCCTGCCCTACTCCGACCCTTTGGGCGACGGCCCCACCATCCAACGCGCGTCGGAGCGGGCCCTGGCGCAGGGCACCACCACCAAGGATGTGTTGGAGGCGGTGCGCGCCTTGCGCCGGGACAGCGACAAGGCGCTCGTGGTGATGTCCTATTACAATCCCATCTACTGCTATGCGGGAGGTGGCGAGACAGGCTTCGTGCGCGACCTCAAGGCGGCCGGAGCCGACGGGGTCATCCTGCCCGACCTGCCCCCGGACGAAGGGGAGGCCCTCACCCAAGCGGCGCGCGAGCACGACCTGGACACGGTCTTTCTGGTGGCGCCCACCTCGACCCGCGCTCGGCTCGAGCTCGTCACCCGTGCCTGCCGCGGTTTCGTCTACGCCGTGTCGGTCACGGGGGTGACCGGGGCCAGAGGCGGCGCGTCAGAGGGCGTGCCCGATCTGGTCAGGCGCGTCAGGGAGGTCAGCGACCTGCCCGTCGCGGTCGGCTTCGGCGTCTCGAGTGCGGCCACGGCCCGGCCGGTCGCCGAGGTGGCCGACGGCGTGGTGGTCGGCTCGGCCTTGATCGCCGCCATCGACGGGGGCGAGGACGTGGCCGCGCTCGCGGGGGAGATCGCGCTCGCCTGCCGGCGCGGCGTGCCCAGCGACGTTTAGCGCCCCGAGGGCAGAACCCGGACGGCGCCGCCCAAGAGCGCGTAGGCCTGGGGCGAGAGCAACAGGTCGGCGTCGCCGTACCGCGCCGGGTCGTCGTCCACCACCCTGACCAGGACCGGGTGTGGCGCCCCCGCGGAGGTCAAAAAGACGAGCTCGCCGAGCGCGTGGTGCCGTGACACCGCGTCGAAGCCGGCCAAGTGGCGGTCGGTGCGGGCGAGCAGGGTCGCGTCCAGGCTGCGGGGCGGCTCGAGCTCGAGCCGCACCCGGCTCGTGCCCGGGCCGATCATGCCGAGCCGCTCGGCGGCGGCCTCGGACAGGTCGATCACGCGCTCTCCCACGAAGGGACCGCGGTCGTTGATGCGGATCACGGCGCTCCGGCCGTTCTCCAGGTTGGTGACGCGCACGAGCGTATTGAACGCCAGCGTGCGGTGGGCGGCGGTCATCTCGCGGGCGGTATAGACCTCGCCGTTGGCGGTCAGGCGGCCGATAAAGCCGGGGCCGTACCAGGAGGCGACGCCCTCTACGGGGAGGGCTTGGCTGAGGTGGGCGGGAACCGTGGCCGCATGCGGCTCGTGCGTGTCCGCCGCGGGCGCGCAGGCCGCTGTCAGCAGGAAGAGAGCCGTTGCCCTACCCAATGCCGTGATGCGCCGCATGGCTTTACTATGACGCCCCGGCGGCGGCGGGGATGCCAAGAATCCGACAAGGCGGCGCTCGGTGACGTGGCCGCCCTCAGCTCAGGCTTCGCGCCGGGCCCCACACGGGCGCGGGCTTTTCTCGCCCAGCTCAGTTTTGACTTCGCCTCGAGAGCTCCTGCTGACAGCGGGTGAAGAGCTCGAAGGTATTGACTTGGACCTCGCCCTCGGCAAAGGCCGCCTCGCAGCAAAGGATGAGTTCGTGCAATTCCTCTACGGAGAGCGTGTGCAGCTGGTCGATACCCGCTTCGCCGGGCACTTTGGAAAGGTCGTTGAGAGGTGGCACCCGTCCAGGCTAGCAGCCGCACGCGCGCCCCGGAGTGCGCCAGTCACAACAATCACCCCAGTCACAATGATCACCCCAATCACAATGATCACCAGGCTGTGCCGCGTGGCGAGCGGTATCACGCCTAGGGCTGCCCAGGCAGTAGAATGCAGGGATGGAGATTCGTAACTTTTCGATCATCGCGCATGTGGATCACGGCAAGTCCACCCTCGCCGACCGCATCATGGAGCTCACCCAGAGCGCCCCCGACCGCAACAAGCGCGATCAGATGCTGGACACTTTGGAGCTCGAGCGCGAGCGCGGCATCACCATCAAGGCCAGCCCGGTCAGGCTCACCTACGAAGCCAAGGACGGCAAGAAGTACATGTTCAACCTGATCGACACGCCCGGCCACGTCGACTTCAACTACGAGGTGTCGCGCGCCCTGCGCGCCTGCGAAGGGGTCTTGCTGGTCATCGACGCCAGCCAGGGCGTCGAGGCGCAGACGATTCAAAACGCCTACTTAGCGGTCGACAACGGCCTCGAGATCCTGCCGGTCGTCAACAAGATCGACCTGCCCAACGCCGACCCCGAGGGGGCGGTCGCGGAGCTCGAGGAGGTCGTCGGCGTCTCCGGCGACCATGCCGTGGCGGTCTCGGCCAAGACCGGCGAGAACGTGGAGGCGGTCCTGGAGGCCATTGTCGCGCACCTGCCCGCGCCCGGCGGCGAGCGCGAGGCGCCCTTGAGCGCCCTCATCTTCGACGCCGTCTACGACTCCTATCAGGGCGTCATCGCGCTGATCCGGGTGATGGACGGCGTGGTCAAGCACGGCGACAAGATCAAGGTGGTCTCGACCGGCAAAGCCTTCGAGGTGGACAAGGTGGGCTCGTTCGAGCCGGCGCTGACGGTGGCGGGCGAGCTCGGCCCCGGCGAGGTGGGCTGGCTCACCGCCTCCATCAAGAACATCGAAGACACCCAGATCGGCGACACCATCACCTTTGCCGAGCGGCCCACCAGGAACGTCATCCCCGGCTTCAAGCCCGCCCGCCCGGTCGTCTTCAGCGGCCTCTACCCGACCGTCACCGACGACTACCCCAAGCTGCGCGAGGCGCTCGAGAAGCTCGGCTTGAACGACGCCGCCTTTACCTTCGAGCCCGAGACCTCGGAGGCTTTGGGCTTCGGCTTTCGCTGCGGCTTTTTGGGCCTCTTGCACGCCGACATCGTCCAGGCGCGGCTCGAGCGCGAGTTCGACCTCGCGCTCATCGCCACCGCGCCGGCGGTCGTCTACGAGGTGAAGCTCTCGGACGGCTCAAGCGAGCGCATCCAGAACCCCGCCGAGCTGCCCCCGCCCGACCGCATCGAGAGCATTTTCGAGCCCTGGGTGCGCCTCAGCGTCTACCTGCCCGAGGAGTACGTCGGCAACATCATGGGCCTCTTGCAAGAGCGCCGCGGCGAGATGAAGAACATGGTCTACCACGGCAAGCGCGTCGAGCTGCGCTACGAGGTGCCCTTCGCCGAGATCCTCTACGACTTTCACGACCGTTTGAAGAGCCTCTCGAGGGGCTACGCCAGCATGGACTACGAGCCGCTGGAGTACCGCGAGGGCGCCCTGGTCAAGATCGATATCCTGGTGAACGAGGAGAAGGTCGACGCGCTCTCGGTGATCGCTCACCGCGACAAGGCCTACGCGCTCGGCCGCAAGATCGTCGACAAGATGGTCGAGGTCATCCCCCGGCAGATGTTCGCGGTGCCGGTGCAGGCGGCCATAGGCGGCAAGATCTTGGCGCGGGCGACGGTGCGGGCCTTTCGCAAGGACGTGACCGCCAAGTGCTACGGCGGCGACATCACCAGAAAGCGCAAGCTCTTGGAGAAGCAGAAAAAGGGCAAGGCGCGCATGAAGCAGCTCGGCAACGTCGAGGTGCCGCAGGAGGCCTTCTTGGCGGTTCTGGCGGCGGACGAGTAGAGCGGTGCCTGCGCGATAGTGCGGGGGTGCCGCAGCTAGGCAATACAGGCGAGGGCGTGAGCGAGACGGCGTGGCCTTGAAGGAGCCGACCGACCTGCGCGGGCTCCTGGAGAGCGTCGTCGCCAGGCTCTCTACCTCAAGTTGGGGTGAGCGACCATGGGCGCGGTGAGCCGGGCGCGGGAGTTGGGGCTGGTCTAGCTAGAGCTTGAACTGCCCTCCTTCTTGAAAGAGCTCGCCGTCCAAGTACATCGCCCCGCCTTGCCGCAGGTCGCAGATCATGTCCCAGTGGATGGCCGATTCGTTCGTGCCGCCCGTGGTGGCGTAGGACTGGCCCAGCGCCAGGTGGACGGTGCCGCCGATCTTCTCGTCGAAGAGGATGCTCCTGGTAGGCACTTGGATGTTGTAGTTGGTGCCGACGCCGAGTTCGCCCAGATACTTGGCGCCCTCGTCGGTGCTCAGCTGCGACTGAAGCAGGTCGTCGCCCTTGTCGGCCCTGGCCTCGACCACCCGGCCGTTCTCGAAGCTCAGCCGGATGCCCTCGACCTCCACGCCGTTCACCGCGCTCGGCACCGCATAGGTGATGACGCCGCTGGCGCTGCTCTCGACAGGTCCGGTGAAGACCTCGCCCGAGGGCATGTTGTGGCCGGCGGCGCTGTTGATCCAGGTGCGGCCCTTCACGCTCATGCGCAGGTCGGTCCCTGCGGCGACGATGCGGACCTCGTCGGCCTCTTTCAGACGGTCGATGACGCGCGCCTGGTAAACCTCGAGCTCCGCCCACTTCGCCACCGGGTCGTCGTCGAGGAGGAACATGGCGTCATAGACGAACCTTTCGTAGTCGTCTAAGCTCATGCCCGCGTCCTGGGCGCCCGCCTGGGTGGGGAAGAGGGTGCCGCACCACTTGGTGTGGTTGACGCGGTGGTTCTGCACCGGGCGGTTGCGCTTGGCGAGCCTCGAGAGGCGCGACTTGTCGGCGCCTTGCAGCGCCCGGCTGTTGGCCGCGCCGCCGATCCTCAGCCAGGCCTGCATCTGCTGGACCTCGCGCAGCTCCACGGTGGGCTCCGCCTCGAAGTAATCCTCGGGGGCGAGCTCGAGGAGGTCTTGGGTCCAGGCCGGGTAGTGCATGCGCAGGTGCGGGATGCCCCCGGCGCGCAGGACTTCGCGGGCCACAGGGCGAGCCATCACCTCGGCGGTCGTTTCCAGGTTGATGCTGACGTTGTCGCCGGGCTCGACCCTGAGGCAGGCTTGGGTGAGCAGCTTGGCGTACTTTTCGTGAAGGGGATGAATCATGAACAGAGCGTAACATGTGGGGCTTTGTGGGTTGTCATTAGCAGCGGACGCTTGTCTTGGCAGTGCCTGCGCCGGTGATGCCGGTGGAGCGGAACGATCTCACTCCCTGTACCTTGCCATGTCAGCAGTCAGGGTGGTGAAGGAACTCGTGACCCTCGAGCCGAGCTTGTAGCTCGAGCGGGTTGGCGCTCGAGGTTTAAAGCGCTCGTGCGGCAGACGGGCCGGAAGACCGCAGAAATGCCAGACGATCCACTGCAACGGTGTGATGCAGCCTCGAGAGCGGCTTGGGCGTTCGGTGGTGCAACGAAGGACGAAAAAGCGACCGCTTAAGACGTGCCCATACCCTCAGTCACTGCGCGGTAGCAACCCCTGCACAACCGTCTCCAGTACATCGTGGACCAATTGCTCCTCTGCCTCTCGGGAACCTTCTTCTCCTAAAAACTGCGCCCAATACGCTTTCTGAATCCTGGCCCCGCCCGACCCTATGGGCGACCATCGTAGGCGATACCGAACGCCTCGAGCGCTTGTTCAGTGATTTGAGCGCTCAAGAGGTTGTGGGTATTCTGGAAATCCAGCGAGCTAGAGAAGCGCAAGAGCAGCCAGGGAATGAGGATTAGCTGTAGAGGGCAAAAAAAGAAGCGCCAAAAAGCGCGCTGATAGTTCTGAGAATACACCAAGATGCACTATTCGTCAAGAGCTTGCAGTTGACGGGGTCGAAGAGAGGCAAAACCGGACCGGTTCAGGCCCGGTTTTCGTCTGGGTAGGGTTTTCGTCTGGGTAGGGCTCAGGCCCCGTGCAGCTTGCGCTCGATGAAGACCCCGCCGAAGGCGCCTAGGAGCAGGGCGGGCAGGACGAACAGGAGGTTCAAGGGATAGGGCTGCAAGCCGTCTAGGAAGACCTTGGCGAGCTCGAGGCCGAGCGCCAGCGTCAGGCCGGAAAAGACGCTGGCGTAGAGGGCGCGCCTTCCCAGGCCGCGGCCCAAGAACCAGCGGCAGGCGAAGTAGCCGAGGGTTATGTAGAGCAGGCCGTTCATGAAGGTGTCGGCCAGGGTGGGTTCGGCGGGCGCGAGAAAGGCGCCGTAACTGACCACCAGGACGTTGACGAGGGCGAGAACGCCGATGAAGCGGTTTCTGGGCCTCCCTGCTTCGCCCGGTCGCGTCTCGCTGGGCGCGCCCCCGACGGCGGACGGCTTGATCTCGGGTTTTGTCACGGTCCTGCGGCTCTCCCGCTTGGCGCTTACCTTGGCGAGTCTGGCGGCGCGCTTGTCGGCCTTTTCCCTTTCCTTCTTCTTCTCCGATTTTTCGCTGATACGGCGCATCTGGCGGTTCATAGTGGTCCCCTTCTATTCCTCGAGCGAAGCAGCGTCAAGGGCGGACAGCCCTAAGGTCCTATTGTCTCATAGATGGATCGGGCACGACGTTGGGCCACACCGTGCGTTCTGAAGGCTGCAGAGTGGGAAAATGGCAAGCGAGAACAGCAGGCCGGTATTTGGCCCGTTCCCTCGCCGACGCATCAAACGCGCTTGACATTGCTCCCCCAAACCCTTTAGACTAGCCGATGTTTGGGGCTGTGGCGCAGTTGGGAGCGCGTCTGAATGGCATTCAGAAGGTCAGGGGTTCGAATCCCCTCAGCTCCACCAATCGAGCCTGCGTTTGAGAGACTGGCCGTGGCCGGTCTCTTGCAGTGCTGCAAGGTGCGGGCTGCAAGGTGCGGGCTCAAACGTTCAGGCAAGGCGGCAAAAGGCGAGCGTAAGAACCGCAGGGCGGTTCGCGGAGGTTGACAAGATGTTTGCGATTGTTCAGAGTGGCGGCAAGCAGTACCGTGTGCAGGAGGGCGACCTCGTCCGCTTGGAGCTTCTCCCGGCCGAGCCCGGCGAGACCGTCGAACTGCCCGTGATGATGCTCGGTGGCGACGGGGTCGCCAACGGTATCGAGGTCGGCAAGCCGCTCGTGAGCGGCGTCAGCGTTCAGGCCGAGGTCGTCGGCCACGGCCGTGGCGAAAAGATCTATATCTATAAGTTCAAGGCCAAGGCGAACTACCGCCGCAAGACCGGCCACCGCCAGTCCTACACGGAAGTCCGCATCAAGGGCATCGACAACAAGGCTAACGGCGCCAAGATTATCGACGAGACTATCGGCGACGCTACCGTCAGCAGCCCTGTGGTCAACGCTCCCATTATCAACGGCTAAAACTCGGAAAGGATAGGTCATGGCACACAAAAAAGGCGTAGGCAGCTCCAAAAACGGCCGCGACAGCCAGTCCAAGCGCCTCGGCGTCAAGCGCTTCGAAGGTCAGGTCGTGGCGGCGGGCAACATCCTCGTCCGCCAGCGCGGCACCAAGTTCAAACCCGGCTTCAATGTCGGCCAAGGCAAGGATTTCACCTTGTTTGCTCTCAGGAAGGGCATGGTGAAGTTTCACGACAAGGGCGCGCGGGGTCGCTTCATCAGCATCGAAACGAATTAGAATCGGCTTCAGGCCGAGGCGGGCGCGCTCAGGCGCGCCTTTTTCTTTGGCCGCCTTTGTGCAAGTTAGGATGGAACGATGGCTTTTCGAGACGTTATAGAAATTACCGCGCAGGGCGGCAAGGGCGGCGACGGCGGCCTGTCGTTCTTGCGCCTCAAGTACATTCCCAAGGGCGGCCCCGACGGCGGGCACGGCGGCGACGGCGGCAGCGTCCTCTTGCACGCGGTCGAGAACGTCACCTCGCTCGACCGCCTCGTCGGCAAGCGCGTCTTCAAGGCGGAGACGGGCGGCCAGGGCGAGGGCCGTAACCGCGCCGGGGCGCAGGGCGCGGATCTCACCGTGGACGTGCCCGTCGGCACGGCGGCCTACGACGTGGCGACGGGCGAACTCGTCGCCGACCTCATAGAGGTGGGACAGACGGCGCTCGCCGCCAGGGGCGGCCTGGGCGGGCGCGGCAACTCGTCGTTTGCCTCCTCGACGCGCCAGGCGCCGCGCTTCGCCGAGTTCGGCACGCCCGGCGAGAAGCGGCGGCTCCGGCTCGAGCTCCGCTCCATCGCCGACGCTGGCCTGGTAGGCTATCCCAACGCCGGCAAGTCGAGCCTGCTGGCGGCCTTGTCGAACGCCAGGCCCGAGATCGCCTCCTATCCCTTCACCACCTTGACGCCCAACTTAGGCGTCATCGAGCGCGGACACGAGCGCCTTACCCTGGCCGATATCCCCGGCATCATCGAGGGCGCGCACGAGGGCAAGGGCTTGGGCCTCGAGTTCCTGCGCCACATCTCGCGCACCCGCCTGCTCGTCTACGTCCTGGACATCGCCGAGGCGCCCGGCGAGAACCTGGCGGCGCTCCAGAGCGAGCTGCGCGAGTACGACCCCAAGCTGCTCGAGCTGCCCGCCATGATCGTCCTCAACAAGACCGACCTGGCCGCCCCGGAGGAGGTGGAAGGGGAGACCAAAGAGCTTACCGAAGCGGGCCTGCCGGTGGTGGCGGTGTCGGCGCTCGAGGGCAAGAACCTGGCTAGCCTTGTCGATACCCTCTTCGAGCTGCTGCCCGAGCGACCCGCGCTGGCAAGGCTCGAGAGGCCCACCGAGAGGGTCAGGGTGGATCACCTCCGCGTCGAGCGCGAGCATGGCGGCCAAGACTGGCGGGTGCGCGGCGGCGAGGTCGAGGCGCTGGTGGCGCGCTTCGACCCCAACAACCACGAGGCCGTCAGCTACCTCCACCGCCACTTTCTGGGCATGGGCCTGGCCAAGCTGCTTAAAAAGGCCGGCGTCCAAAACGGCGACAACGTGTGGATCGGCAATGCGGTCTTCGAGTACTTCGACGAGGAAAGGGGCGAGGAGGCCGAGGCGCGTTAGCCTCGCCCGGTTGCTCAGCGGCGGCTCACAGGGTTCATAAAGGCGTCACAGGGTTCATAAAGGCAAAGGAAGAGCGAGGAGCGCACTTTGAGGAGGTTACGCCCTCGCCTGTCTCCACAATAGACCGGTTGCACGCCCGCTGGATTGGAGAACCTTTAGCTTTTCTTCATACTTCCGCGGCCTAGAGCAGCTTGGCGTCGTCGGGCTCGACCGCCAGCGGCCCCTCGCGCAGCCCGCTCAGCCACGGCGCCCCGGAGGTTCAGGTTCTAAGCCGGACTGGGCCGCCCTTCGGCGCGGCGCATGCGCAGCCACTGCGACAGATAGACGAGCGCGTATAGGCTGGCGCCGATGAGGTCGGTCGTCCAGGTCGGCTGGATGAGCATGAAGGCGACCGCCAGGAGCACGAGCCGCTCGGGGAGGATGGTCCGAGTCATCACGAAGCCCTGGGTGCCCGCCGAAAAGGCGAACATGCCTATCACCGCCGAGACGAAGATGTGCAAACCGGCCAGCCAGCTCGTCACCCCGACCAGGAGCAGGCCGGTGTTGAAGATGAACATGAAGGGCAAGATGGCCGTGCGCATGTCGTAAATAAAGGCCTGAATGCCGGTCTTGATGGGGTCGGTGCGGGCGATGGCCGCCGCGGCGAAGGCGGCTAAGCCCACAGGCGGGGTGTCGTCGGCCAGGATGCCGAAGAAGAAGACGAAGAGGTGCGCGGCCAGGAGCGGAAAGCCGAAGCCAAACTGCTGGCCCAGGTTGTAGATGATCGGCGCGGTCAGGGTGGCCATGACGATGTAGTTGGCCGTCGTCGGCAGGCCCAGGCCGAGGATCAGGCTGGTGATGGCGGTGATGATGAGGACGATGGTGAACTGGGTGAGGTTCTCAAAGGCCAAGACGTTGCCACCCAGAAGCTCGACGAGCGGCACGGTGACGAGGCCGACCAGGCCGGCGAGAACCCTCGAGATCGTCTCGATGATCTCGGTGAGGCGCAGGCCCAGGCCGGTCAGGTTGACGGTGCCGACGATGATGCCCGCCGCCGCCACGGCCACGGCGATGCCGACCATGTTGCGGGCGCCCGCCTCGAGCCCGGCGATCAGGCTCTTTACACCGTCCACGAAGGCCGGCCCCACGGGCCTCCCGGTAAAGAGGGCCTTGACGGGCTCCTGCGCGAGCATGAGCACGGCCAGCGCCGCGATGGCCTGCATGACCGCGAAACCCGGCGAGACGCGCTCGATAACCAGGGCGTTGACGAGGATGGCGATGGGGACGAGGTAGTGAACGCCCCACAAAAAGGTCTTCAGCCGGCTCGGCAGCTCGGCGCGCGGCAGGCCCCGCAGGCCGAGCTTGAGCGCTTCTAGGTGCATGATGTAAAAGAGCGCCACGTAGGCGACCACCGCGGGCACAAAGGCGGCGCGGACCACTTCGAAGTAGGGGATGCCCACGAACTCGGCGATGATAAAGGCCGCCGCGCCCATCACCGGCGGCATGAGCTGGCCGTTGGTGGACACCGCGCACTCCGCCGCCGCCGCCTTGTGCGGCGGGTAGCCCGAGCGCTTCATCAGCGGAATCGTGAAGGTGCCGGTGGTGACCACGTTGGCCAAGGACGAGCCCGAGATCATCCCGGTCAGGCCCGAGGCGACCACCGCCGCCTTGGCCGGCCCGCCCCGGTAGACGCCCAGAAACGAGGTCGCCACGTCGATAAAGTACTTGCCCGCCCCGGCCTTGTCGAGCATCGAGCCGAAGAGCACGAACAGAAAGACGAACTGCGTGCTGACGCCCAGGGCGATGCCGAAGACGCCCTCGGTGGTGATGTACATCTGGCTGACGATCCGCTCCAAGGAGTAGCCGCGGTGCGCTAAGATGTCGGGCATAAAGGGCGCCAGCCAGGGAACCGCGCCGCGCGGCCCCACCAGGGCGTAGAGGATAAAGACCCCGGCGATGACCGCGAGCGCCGGGCCGAGCGAGCGCCGGGTGGCCTCCAAGAGCAGGAGAATCGTCACCGAGCCGAGCACGACCTCGCGGGGGATGGGAATGCCCTGGCGCATCTGGATGCCGGCGAAGTCGAAAACGAGATAGAGCGCGCCGAGACCGGCTATGATGGCCAAGATGTAGTCGTACCAGGGAACGCGGTCGCCTCGGCCGCCCTTGCGCGCGGGGAAGACCAAAAAGGTGAGGACGATGGCGAAGGCGAGGTGAATGGCGCGGGCGCGGTAGGCGTCGAGCACGAAGACGCTGGCGATGCTCAACTGAAAGAGCGACCAGCCGATGGCCAGCGCGAAGATGAGCCAGCCCACCCAGCCCACCGGGTTGCGCCCGCCAACCTCGGCCTCCTCGACCAAGAGCCGCGCTCTCTCCGCCGCGGCCCCGTCGATGACCGAGTCATCCTTGACGAGCGGCGCGGCAGGCTTTACCGGTACGGGGACCGCGTCCTCCTTGCGGTGCTCCTTCCTCTTTTTCGCCATGATCCTCCTCGAGCAGCTTCACGACCCTCAAATTGGCTTGTCAAATCAGCTGTTATCAAATAGGCTTGCCACATCATAGCAGAACCGCGCTCGAGCCTTGGCGAGAAAAGATGGCAAGCCGTCACCCCTTGTGCCATCAAGGGGTGACGGCGGCCAGGGCTTAGTCGATCATGCCCGCTTCGCGGTAGGCGCGTTCGGCGCCGGGGTGCAGCGGCGCGCCGAGGCCGGAGAGAAAGTCCTCCTCGGTCAGGCCGGCGAGCGCGGGGTGGGTCTGCTGGAAGGTCTCCAAGTTGTTCAAGACCGCGGTGACGACGTTGTAGACCACCTCGTCGTCTAAGTCGGTGGTGGTGGCGAAGAGCGCCTTGACGCCGAAGATGGTCACGTCCTCGTCGATGCCGCTGTAGGTGCCGGCGGGCACGGTGGCGAAGGCGTAGTAAGGGAACTCCTCGATGAGGCCCTCGAGCTCGGGCCCGTCGAGCGGCACCAGGGTGATGTCGGTGGTCACGGCGATGTCCTGGATGGCGGCGCCGCCGATGCCCACGGTGTAGAAAAAGCAGTCGAGGCGGCCGTCGCGCAAGAAGTCGGGGGCTTCGGCGGGGCGCAGGTACTCGGCCTGAAGCTCGCCTTCGTCGATGCCATAGACCTCGAGCACGGCCTGGACGGTGTTCAAGATGCCCGAGCCGGGGGGGCCCAAGTTGATCGAGGTGCCCACGATGTCCTCCAAGCTCTCGACGCCCGCCTCCTGACGGCAGATGAGGTGCAGGGGCTCGGCGTGGAGACCCATGACGGTGCGCAGCCTCTCGACGGGTTCACCCTCGAACTCGGCTTCGCCGTTGTAGGCCTGGTAGACCACATCGGACTGGGCCAGGGCCAGGTCGAGCTCGCCCGCGGCCATGGCGCGGACGTTGAAGACCGAGCCGGCGGTGGACTCCACCGTCAGGCGCAGGCCGACGTCGGCCTCGTTGACGAGGCGCGCGGTAGCGCCGCCGACGGGATAGTAGACGCCGGTGACGCCGCCGGTGCCGATGGTGAGAAACTGCCGCTGGGCCAGGCCGAAGCCGAGCACCGACAGTGCTAGCGTGAGGACGATGAGGGACGATCGCTTCATGATAACCTCCTTGGTCGAGCGGAACCGCTGAAAGAGTCGATCCGCCCCATAGCTCTTTGCGTTGTCTTGCTGACGTTACCGCCTGCGTGCAGGCGCCTGTGGTGATGCACCCCCGTTATAGCACTTGAAAATTTTGCCTGTCAAATCGCTGTTCATAATGTCCTCGAGCCTTTGTCCTGTTTCACCTTGTCCTGTTTCACCTTGTCCTTTTGTTCTTTTGTCCTCGAGGGCTTGATTTTCGTCCCTCCATCCTGTACACTAGAGATACCTTAAATTTTAAGGTGATGCCTATGAAACCACTCTCGCCCAAACAACGCAGCGTCCTCGAGCGCCTCCAGAGCATCCTCGACAAGGCCGGCGGCCTGCCGCCCGTCGCCGACCTGGCCCGGGATATGAACATGCACTATGTCTCCTTGCGCCAGCACCTCCAGGCCCTCGACAAGAAGGGCTACCTCTCCTTTGCGAGCCGGGGCGTCGGCCAGTCGCCGGAACTCAGGCTGAAGGGCGCGGGGACGGTGCCGGTGCTCGGCTCGATTCCGGCGGGCTTGCTCTCCGACGAGAGGCAAGACCTCGAGGGTTACTTGCCCATCCGCTCCCGGCCCGGTCTCTTCGCCCTGCGCGTCTCGGGCGACTCGATGGCCGACCTCATCCAGGACCGCGACGTGGTCCTGTTGCAGAAGGGCGCTAAGCCGGCCTCGGGCGACATCTGCGCCCTGCGCGTGGCCGACACCGAGGTGACGCTCAAGTACCTCGACTGGTCGCGGGGCAGCGAGGAGGCGCTCTTGCGCCCGCACAACCGGCGCTACCCCGTCCTCAAGGTCAGCCCCGAGGAGATCGTCGTCGAAGGCGTCTACCGCGGGCTCTTGCGGGGCGAGCTGACCGCCGAGCTTTTCGAAGCCCCCAACTGAAGCCCAACTGAGGTGTAGCACCGTGATGCACTGGTCCCCAATCCCTCAACCAGCTCCTCCAAGAGGTCCAACGAAGGGGCGCTCGAGGCCCCAGGTGAGGCCCGCTAGGGCCTAGGGCTAGTGCCCTTAACCTGGACTCTCACCCTGGCTATCCGCCACCGCAAGCCCTAGCGGCGCGCCGTCCGCCAAGACCCCGCGCCCTGGTATCCGTACCCGGAGGAAAGAGCATGAACCATCCCGCACGAACCTTTCACCGCCTCATGGCCGCCTGGCACCAGGACGCCGGGCAGGAGGCCATCGACGTCCTGGCAGCTGATATGGCCGCTTGCATTGCCGCCTCGGGCGGCCTGGCCTGCGTCGGCCTGGTGCGCAGCGACGCGGTGCGGCGCCTCTTCGGGCTGGCCTGCTTTTTGGACGGCTACGGGCTCACCCTGCGCCAGCGCTACATCAAGGACCGCGCCTGCGCCCTTGTCTACGCCGAAGTGCAGGCGTCCAGGCCGGAGTCGGAATACGCCGGCGCCGTGGTGAGCGAGCGTGCCCGGCACCCCGAGCTCGAGCGGGTGGCGGCATGAAGCCCGCACGCTGCCTCCGCTGCCAGGGCGAGGGACTCATCTACAGCCCGCGCGAGCACTACGACCTCAGCCTGGACGGCTGGTTTTGCGACTGGCTCGAGGACCCCTGCCCCGACTGCCTGGGTCAGGGCGTCCTCGAGCTCGAGCAGGACCCGCCCGAACTGGAGCGTGCCGCATGAACCGAGACGATACCGCAACTATAGCCACAGCTACCGACTGGAGCGAGCTCTTGAAGAGGCTCGCCGAACCCTTTCCCGAGTCCGCCGTCTACTGGCGCGTCGGCAACGTCTCGCGCGACAAGAAGCGCGCCCAGGCGCTGCCCTACGCCGACCCGCGCGTCTACGAGGATAGGCTGAATGCGCTCGTGCCCGGCAACTGGAGCGTGAGCTTCAGACCCTGGGGCGACGCGCGCATCATCTGCGAGCTGAGCATTCACGGGGTGACGCGCTCCAGTACCGGCGAGGAGAACGACGGCTTCGCGCCCGGCACCGCCGCCGAGGCGCAGGCCTTCAAGCGCGCCTGCTCCAAGTTCGGCCTGGGCCGCTATCTCTACGACGTGGACGCGCCCTGGCTCGCTTACGACGACGACCAGAAGCGCCTCCTGGAGACACCCAGGCTACCGCAGCGCTTTCTGCCGCAGGCGGGCTCGGTGAACGGCTCTAGCCGTGGGCCTAGTGGCCCTGAGCCCGCGCCGACCTTACCCGCCGAGCGTGCCGAAGCCATGCACCGCGAGATGGGCAAGCTCGGTTTTAGGCGCGAAGAGCAGTTCGCGCTGGTGAACGGGGTCCTGGGCGCGTCGGTCGAGACCTTCACCGTGCTCACCGAGGACCAGGCGATGCAGGTCTGGCACGAGGCCAAGCGGCAGGCTAGCTCACGGCGGCCGCCGCCCGGGACCCAGGTGGCGGGCGCGGCGGCGCGGCCCTGAGCGCGACTGCCCGACCGGAAGCTCCGGCCCGTGCTGCTCCGGGCCAGGGTGCGTC
>JALZLY010000113.1 GCA_030858465.1 Deinococcota bacterium | reverse complement strand
TAGCTAGACATAGCCGCCGTACCCATGACGAAGGTCACTTCCGGCGGGCTCGGCTCGCGTCATAGACTGGGGGGATGAGCAGCGACCTGCCCGCCCTCGACCTGCCCGCCCTCGACCTGCGCGGCCTCAGCAAGCGCTTTGGCGCCGTTTGGGCCGTCAAGGGCGTCAGCTTGCGCATCTCCCAGGGACAGCTCTACGCCCTCTTGGGCCCCAACGGCGCGGGCAAAACCACCATCTTGCGGATGGTCGCGGGGCTGCTCAGGCCCGACCGCGGCGACGCTCTCGTTCTGGGCTCGAGCGTCGGCGAGCGGCCCGCTCAGGCCAAGGCGAGACTTGCCTACCTGCCCGACGAGCCCATGCTCTACGGCAAGCTGCGGCCGGGCGAGTACCTCGAGTTCGTGGCGGGTCTGTGGGGCGTGCCGCCCGAGGAGGCCGCGCCGAGAGCGCGTGCGCTCCTGGAACGCTTCGACCTGTGGCGGCACAGGCGCGACTACGCCGAGACCTTTTCGCGCGGCATGAAGCAGAAGCTGGCGCTCGCTGGGGCGCTCGTCCACGCGCCCAAGGTGATGATCTTAGACGAGCCCTTGACGGGCCTGGACGCCGCGGCGGCGCGGGACGTCAAGGAGCTACTCACCGCCTACGTCGAAGACGGCAACACCGTGGTGCTGACGACCCACATCATGGAGGTGGCCGAGCGCTTAGCCGAGCGCATCGGCATCATCAGTGGGGGCAGCCTGCGCGCCGAGGGCACGCTCCATGAGCTGCGCGCCCTGAGCGGCGGCGAGGGCAGCCTCGAGGAGGTGTTCTTGGACCTGGTAGAGCGTGGTGTCGAGCCTGGCGTCGAGCGTGGCGTCGACAACGGCGGCGAGGAGAGGGTGAGGGCGTGAAGCCGGGGTCTTGGCCCTGGCTGGTGCGGCATGACCTGCGTTTGGGCTGGCGCGAGCTGGCGGCGCGTTGGAGCCCGCGCCTCGTCTTGGCGCTCGCGGGCGGCCTGCTCCTGCTGGTCCACCTCGGCCTCTGGTATGTCCTGCGAGACCTGCGCGGAAGCTTCGAGCTCTCCGGCGAAGGGTACACGGCCGTGCTCTGGCTGCTCACGGGCGGCCTCGCGCTGGCCTTTACCCTGGCGCTCAGCCTGAGCATGAACCGCAGCCTGGTGGCGCTCTTCGACCGGGGCGACCTGGACCTGCTCTTGTCCTCGCCGCTGCCTTCCCGGACCGTCCTCGCCAGCCGCGCGCTCGGCGTCGCCTTGACCGTTCTGCTCCCCTTCGGCCTCCTCGCCGTGCCGCTGGCGAGCGCCGGGCTGATGCTCGGCCTGCCGCAGCTTCTCGGCCTCTACCCGGTGGTGCTGGTCCTGGCGCTGACCACCACCAGCCTGGGCCTGCTCGTCACCCTGCTCTTGGTGAGGCTCTTTGGCGCCCGCGTCGCCCGGACGGTGACGCAGATCCTGGGCAGCCTCGTCGGCGCGGGCCTTATGCTCGGCTATTATCTTGCGCTCCTCAGCGACTGGCGGCCGCTGGCGAACCCCGAGGCCCTGGCCGGCCTCTTGGCGCCCGGCGCGCCCCTGGGGCCGGACAGCCCGCTGTGGTGGCCCGCCCGCGCCGCCCTGGCGGAACCCCTGCCGCTGGCCCTGGCGCTGGGCAGCAGCCTGGGGCTCTTCTGGCTGACCGTCGCGCTCACCCACCGCCGCTTCGTCACCGGCACGCAGGAGGCGCTGAGCGTGCGGCGGCGGCCCGAAGGGGGCGGCGGGCGGCTCGTCTTTCGCGGCGGCCTGACGAGGGTTGCGCTCCTCAAGGAGTGGCGGCTCATCCTCCGCGACCCCTACCTCATCTCGCAGACGCTGTTGCAGGTGCTCTACCTCATCCCGCTGGCCGTCTTTCTCTTCCGGGGCGAGGGCGGCTTCACCGGGCTTTCGCCGGTCGGCCTGGGCGTCGTCGTGGTCGCGCTCGCGGGCACCCTGGCGGGCAGCCTCGCGCGCATCTGCGTCTCGGGCGAGGAGGCGCCGGAGCTCCTGGCGGCCTCACCCGCGGAGAGCGGCCGCTTGCGCTGGCTGAAACTGGGGGCGGCGCTCTTGCCTATCTGGCTCCTCTGCCTGCCGCTCCTCCTCACGCTCGCCCTGCGGGGTACGCCGGGCTGGTTCTGGGCGCTCCTCGGCTTTGTGGGTATGACCCTGTCGGTCGGGGTGATCAACGTCTGGAGCGCGCGCACCGTTCCCCGCGCCGACCTCTTCAAGAGCAAGGGCAACAAGGACCGCGACGTGGTGATGATGATCTTGGAGGGCGTCGTTCTCTGGTCCTGGCTGGGCGCCACCTGGGGACTGGCCCTGGGGGCGTGGTGGGGCTGGCTGGCGCTCGCCCTGGGGCTCTTCTTGCCGGGCCTCGCCTACGGGCGCTACCGGCAGCGGGGGACGGGGCTGGCCTACTGAGGCCGCCGCGGCGAGCGTGCGGAGGGAGCCGCCGGCTCTGCCTACTCGCCCCTTAGCCGCGGCGGGCTTGTTATGATGCTGGGGCTATGAGCCATCACATCTGTTTGATTCCCGGCGACGGCATCGGCCAAGAGGTCGTGCCCGCCGCGAAACGCGTGTTGGAGGCACTCGGCCTGAGCCTGCGCTTCACGGACGCCGAGGCGGGCTGGGACACCTTTACCGACGCGGTCATCGTCAGCCTCGCCGGCTAAGCCAAAGCTCAGGTGAGCGCGGTATAAAGGTGTCAGCGAGCAGGGCGCCAAAGAGCAGAGCGCCGGAGCAGGGCGGAATACGGCGCGCGGCAAGAAACGGCGCCACTCGGCGCGCGGCGGGAGTGAGAGATGTACGCATTGCAGCAGGCCATGCGCGCGATTCGCAGCAACTGGATCGCCAGCGTTTCGACCCTGACCACCATGACGGTCTCGCTGGTCATCCTGGCGGGCTTCAGCCTGATCAGCCTAAACCTCAATCAGCTCGTCTTGGACCTGGAGAGCGAGCTCGAGCTAGCCGCCTACTTAGACCCCGAAGCCAGCGGCGGCGCCCTCATGCGCGAGGTCGCCTCCTGGCCCGAAGTGGCCAGCACCGACTTCTACTCGTCCGAGCAGGCCCTGCAGTTCATGCTCGTGGACTTTCCCGACCTCGGCCAGGCCGCCGAGTTGGTGCCCAACCCGCTGCCGCCCACGATTCGCCTGCAGCTCAGCGACCCGGCGTACACGTCCACGGTCGCCCAGCGCCTCAGGGCCTTGCCCGGCGTCGAGTCGATCGACGACGGCTCGGACGCGGTCGAGACCTTTTTGGCCATCAACGACGCCCTGCGCGTGGGCGGCACCATCCTCATCGCCATTTTGCTGTGCAGCGCCCTTTTCGCCATCGTCAACACCATCCGGGCGGCCATCTCGGCGCGGCAGGGCGAGATCGAGGTGATGCGCTTAGTCGGCGCCACCCGCAGCTTTATCCGCGCGCCCTTTTTGCTCGAGGGCTTTCTGCTGGGCTTGTTCAGCGCGGTCATCACCCTGGCCCTGGTGATTCCCGGCTACCGGCTGATGATCGGCCGGCTGAGCGACAACCTGCCCTTCGTGACCTTCGTGAGCGACCCCATGCTCTTGGGCCGGGTGGCGCTGCTCTTGACCGCCTTGGCCTTTTTGGTGGGCTTGGTAGGCAGCGCCATCTCGGTCGCGCAGTACCTGAGGGAAAAGGCGTGAGGGCGAGGGGATGAGGGAGAGGGAATGAGAGAGAGGAGATGAGGGGCCGGTTGACGCTTATCCTGAGCCTCCTGGTGGGAGCGCTGCTCTTGGGCTTCGCGGTCGCGCAAACGACCGAGAGGCTCGAGCAGGAGGTTCAGGAGGCCGAGCGGCGTTTGGAGGAGCGACGGGCGGAGATCCAGGCGATCGACCGGGAGCTGGCCGCCAGCCGCGAGGCACTCGACCGGCGGCTGGCCGAGCTCGAGACCACCTCGCAGCGCCTCGCCGCGCTCAGACAGGAGCGGCAGGGGCTGCTGGCCCAAATCGCCGCTCTGGAGCGCGACATCACCGCCACCCTGGCGCGCCTGGAGGCCGAGGAGGCCGAGCTCGAGCGCCTGCAAGAGCGGGTGCAGCGGCTCCTGCTGAACCTCTACTACGGACGCCCCAACCGCGAACTGCGGGTGCTCGCCGGGGCCGAGTCGCTCTTCGACCTGCGGGTCAAGAACCACTACCTCTCGCTCATGACCGCGCAGGACGTGGAGCTGCTGCGGGCGCTCGAGGCCACCCTGGTGCGGCTCGCCGCCGAAGAGAGGCGGCTCGTGAGCGAGCGCGCCGCGCTCTCGTCCCGCGAGCGCGAGCTCGAAGCCAACGAGCAGGCACTCGCCGAGAGCGAGGCGCAGGTGCGCCGGGCGGTGGC